>NZ_WQQD01000032.1:0-18794 GCF_018785605.1 Blautia sp. MCC270 | reverse complement strand
CTGTCTCTCAGACAGCTCATTTATTTTATCTCATCTCAAATCGTTTGTCAAGTACTTTTTTCAACTTTTTTCAAACTCTTTTTTTGATGAATCTCTGTCTCGCTGACAGCTTGTTTACTTTATCACATCCGCAAGCGTTTGTCAACAAGTTTTTTCATTTTTTTGAAAAATTTATTTTTTTCAAAAAAATAACGGAGAAGGAGGGATTTGAACCCTCGCGCCGCGTTAGCGACCTATACCCTTAGCAGGGGCACCTCTTCGGCCTCTTGAGTACTTCTCCAGACTCCGAACTTATAATTTCTTATTAAATTGGAGTGCATTTCTTCTGTGTTTTCATCCGAAACGCATGGTTAATTATATCCGAAAGATATAAGTTTTGTCAACACCTTTTTTTCATTTTTTTACATTAATTTTATCTTAGCGCGATTGACCAATCATATTATCCCCTTAGACAGGTGGCTACGCACGACACGCTGTCCGTGTGGACAGCGCAGGGGAAGTCCATCTCAGAGTTCCGAAGTCCGAGGGCTTCCCTGCCCCTCACCCTCTTGGGCACGGAACAAGCGCTACAGCTTCGATATATAATGCGACTGACTTTTATTATGGAATCTTATGCCAAGCTGATTACTGTCTGAGCCGATATTATTCCGGAACGTTGTGCCGAGCTGATTCTTAGATACAACATTCCTCCTGAACAATTTCTATATGACACTCTACTGCCATGCATCATTGAATACTATCTCGAACTGTTCACTTTCCGCAACCGGCCTGTGTGCACAGCCGAGGAGCTGGCATATGGGCGGGGCGCTCTGCAGGAGGTGTGACAACTACTTAGGCTCTGGAAGGTGGCGTTGTTTTTCAAAAGTTCGCTGTCTGAGCGCAGCGAGTTCGGACTTTTGGAAAACGCTTTTAGCCACCTTTCAGAGTCTTAGTAGTTTCCACCGACGAAGCCTGTCCCGCCCATATGCCAGCTCCTCGGCGTCCGTCAAACCACGAAATCCGGCAACACCCAAAGAAAAGAGGCCGCACATGCAGCCTCTTACACACATAACTATAGAAACTATAAGTAACCCAACATCAGATCATCCAGAAATTATCCGTGCAGACAATCCTCCTGTAAGTCTCAAACTTAAACCACTTATTATGAAACTCCGACTTATTATCAGCAGCCTCAAACTCCCTCAAAAACATCTGATAATCATCATTACTGCGGATCTCCAGGGCAAAACCTCTCTCATCCACAACAGGAAGCCCCATAAACACATACTCATCCAGCGGAACAATATCCTGCACCCTCTTATCACGGATCAGAACAGCCGCGCTATCCTCCAGAGAAACAATATCAAAATAGCCCGGATACTCAAAGCTGTCACCCTCAACAGGCACCACATCCCCTACATGATAAGTCTTAACCTCTTTATCCGCCTTGGAAAGCAGCGCATTCTCAAGGTTAAAATAAAACTCCTCAAAAACATAACCGCCAACCTTCACATCATCCTTCTGGAAATAAGGCTTCTCCCCCTCAGTATCAACCGATTCCACAACACCACATGCAGAAGTCATATGACTCACACGGTCGATCAGGATCAGCTCACCAAGAGTCTTATTCCTCTTAAACTCATCCAGCACAACCTTATCAGAAAGACCGATTTTGCAAAGAGCGATCTCATTCTTCTCGATCGTATCCGCATGCAGATGCTCCCCGGTATTTACATCCGTCTTAAACTCAATACTCTTAACCACACCTGCGATCTTCTTGGTACCAAGCTTCACAAGATACTCCTTGCCCACTTCAAGCCTGGAATCATCCATCCATAGAAGCGTAGCCTCAAAGCCCTTTGCAACAGGGATCTCATTATTATCATTATTATTGGTAAGAACACATCCACGGCTTACATCCACCTCTTTATCCAGCTGAATCGTAACAGCCTGGCCGGCAACAGCCTCCTCACGATCGTCACTGCCCACCAGGATCGTCTTAACAGCCGCTGTCTCGTTGCTTGGGAGCGTTGTGATGATATCGCCTACATGAACCCGGCCACTCTCGATCTGACCCTGGAAACCGCGAAATTCATGGTTTGGACGAGAAACACGCTGAACAGGCAGATAAAACTCGCTGACATTCTCAGCCTCTGAAACATCCACAGTCTCAAGATGCTCCAGAAGAGCTTTCCCCGTATACCAGGGCATATTCGGAGACTTCTTCGTTACGTTATCACCCTCTGTAGCACTGACAGGAATGATCACAACATCCTGAAGACCCAGAGTCTCAGAAAGCTCATTGATATCCTTCACGATCTCGTTAAAACGGCTCTCACTGTAACCAACAAGATCCATCTTATTAACAGCAAATACAAAATGATGGATACCCATCAGAGCGCAGATACGCGCATGACGTCTTGTCTGCACCAGAACACCCTGTTTTGCGTCCACAAGAATAATGGAAAGCTGGGCAAAAGAAGCGCCAACTGCCATGTTTCTTGTATACTCCTCATGACCAGGAGTATCTGCAACAATAAAACTTCTCTTATCCGTTGTAAAATAACGGTATGCAACATCAATGGTGATACCCTGCTCACGCTCAGCCATCAGACCATCCAGAAGAAGAGAATAATCAATGGCACCACCTCTGGAACCCACCTTGCTGTCCAGAAGAAGGGCTTTTTCCTGGTCTGCATATAAAAGCTTGGAATCATAAAGAATATGGCCGATCAGTGTAGACTTTCCATCATCTACACTTCCGCAAGTGATAAATTTCAGTAATCCGCTCATCCTAGAAGTACCCCTCTCTCTTTCTTTTTTCCATACTTGCAGCTCCGCCGTCGGAATCAATAACACGTGTGGTTCTCTCAGATTCCACAGAGCTTAAGGTCTCGTCAATGATCTCGTCCAGTGTCTCCGCATCAGACTCGATACCGCCTGTCAGAGGATAGCATCCGAGAGTACGGAAACGGACCTTTTTCATCTGCGGCTCCTCACCCGAGTTCAGACGCATTCTGTCGTCATCCACCATGATAATGTTGCCATCTCTGTATACAACCGGACGCTCTTTTGCAAAATACAGCGGAACGATCGGGATATTTTCTCTCTTAATGTACTGCCAGATATCCGTCTCAGTCCAGTTGGAAATCGGGAAAACACGGATGCTTTCGCCTTTATTGATCTCCGTATTATAAAGCTTCCACATCTCCGGACGCTGGTTCTTCGGATCCCAGGCCTGCTCTGCATTACGGAAGGAGAAGATACGCTCTTTTGCACGGCTTTTCTCCTCGTCACGACGACCGCCGCCAAAAGCAGCTGTGAAACCATATTTCTTAAGAGCCTGCTTCAGTGCTTGCGTTTTCATGATATCTGTGTATGCGGAGCCGCTGTCAAAAGGATTGATCCCCTGCTTCACACCATCCTGATTAATGTACTCAAGCATTTCGATTCCCAGATCCTTCGCAGTTTTGTCACGAAACTCGATCATCTCTTTAAATTTCCATGTTGTATTTACGTGAAGAAACGGAAATGGCGGTTTCTCCGGATAAAAAGCCTTCATTGCAAGATGAAGCATTACAGAACTGTCTTTTCCTATAGAATAAAGCATTACCGGCTTCTCGCACTCTGCTGCAACTTCACGGATGATATAAATTGCCTCTGCTTCCAGCTCATCCAAATGTGATAATCCACTCATATCTGATCTCATCCTCCTGTTCCGGCCGCCAGAACCGGCAGCACTTATCTTCTGGTCTAATATTTATTCGAATTCCGTCGATCCACATCGATCACGGATGTAGAACCGTCCGTTTTTGTAATGATCCAATGAAGGATATCTCCTTCGCTTTTTACATTCATGATACTTCCGTTCCCGCCGATATCCGCACCAAGGAAAAAGTCGATGGCACCGGCTTTACATTCCTTTACACAGGAAACGCAGCCCCAGCAGTTTTTCGGATATTTCATCACGGCTTTTTTGTCTTCCATGACGATCAGGGTTCCCGGACATACTTCACTGCATTTTCTGCAGCCAACACATTTTTTCTGATCAATTCGTATGCTCATATGTGTCCTCCTTTACAATGTCGCGAAAAATCATCCTGATCTCGCCGTTTTCCAGTTTCGAATTTACATATTTATAAAATTTCTCATCTGTTTCCGGATGATCCAGATTTTCGTTAAAAGAATGCCATCTGGTCTCTTTGCGGTTTTTCAGATGAGCGATCAGTGAACGGCACACAATGAGACGCTCACGAAGTTCGTATGCAAACATCAGCTCATGCATATCTGCTGCCGCTGTTTTTTCGGCAAGAGCCTGAAGCTGAAGGATTTTTTCATCTGCAAGAGCAAGCTGCTTCTCATTAAACTGATAATTAGAAGCAATTCCTCCCGCATATTCATCCATGACTTTCTGCATGGCTTCTTCCAGCTCTTCCACGGAAAATGCCGGTGCGTCTTCATTTCGGAACTTTTCGTACTGGGAAAGAATTTCCCCTTCCTGAACCTTAATCTCTGTCTCAGTCTGAATATCTGCTTCCTTCAGAGTTCCGGCCTTAAACTGTTTCACCATATCCAATGCTGCAAGCTTTCCTTCTGCAAGAGCTCCTGTTACATATTTCTGCGGACATCCGCCTGCAACATCACCAGCTGCATAAAGACCTTTCACCGTAGTCTCACGGCCTGTATTTACCCAGTAGCCGCTGGCTGTATGACCGCCTACGATATACGGCTCTGTTCCCTGGATCTCCACATCCTGCTCGCTAGGGCTCTTTCCGCTTTCGATCCATTTCAGAGTCTGGCTCGGTGCCATGTTGAGATAAGCCTTCAGAAGATCTTCATCCTGTTCCTTCGTGATCCCTGTAGTCTTCAGGTAACACGGGCCGTGGCCAAGCTGATTTTCCCGAACTGTTCCGTAAACTCTCTCGCTTGTGGTCAGTCCGTATTTTGTCTCATAGATCTCGCCAGCTGCATTGATCTGTTTTGCGCCGACACCCTGTGCGATGGTTCCCGTAGGAGCAATGGTATCCTTGCAGCGAAGTGCGATAAAACGCATCTCAAAGGACGTCATCTCCGCACCTGCCAGGATTCCCATTGCATATCCGGCACCTGTGTTAAACGGCGGATACCACATCTTATGTCTGGAAAATCCCGGATTGTTCGGCTTATAAAGTCCGGCCGCTCCGCCTGTTGCAGCAAGAACTGCCTTTGCCCGGATAATGTATGCGGTTTCTTCCATAATAGAGAAACCAACCGCTCCGTAAACCTGTCCGTCTTTTACAAGAAGGTCTGTGATATTTACATAATTCAGAACGTCTACGTTCTCAGCTTTATGAACTGCATCAGCAAGAAGTGGTTTAAAATTTTCACCGTTGATCTTGATGTTACGGTTTCCTCTGGCTACATAATCACCATTTTCATCCTTCAGGATCACAAGCCCAAGCTTTTCCATCTTTGCAGTAACTTCGTTGAAATTCTCCGCTGCTGTAAGAAGAAGGTCCTGCCTTACGATCCCGGCGGCATCCTTTGTTGCATAATCTACATAATCCTGCGGCTTGCGACCTTTTACAATGTAGGCATTGATGGCATTAACACCTGCTGCCAGACAGCCGCTTCGTCTGATATTTGCTTTTTCTGCGATCAGTACCCTGCCGGCTTTCTGTTCTGAGAGAACCAGCGCCGCATAGCAGCCTGCGGTACCTCCGCCTATGATCAGCACATCTGTTGTAATTTCCTTTGTGTTTAATCTGTTTTTCATACTCATCACTCTGTTATCTGAAGCTCATGTACAGTTACATTTTTCTCTTTATCTACGCCAAAAGCCTTCAACACCGGATTTTCTGCATCCATAAGGGAGAGGATCAGATATTCGATGTTCGGGTCAAATGCAAGTCGTTTATCTTCTTCGGAAGGCCTTGACGGAGACTCCGGATGAGAATGAAAGTTTCCGATCATCTGATATCCGTTCTGGCGGATATCTTTGATCGCGCTCAGCTGTTCTTTCGGGTCCATGGAAAAGTGTTCGTTGCTTTCATCGATATTTGTCAGCAGATACACCTTCTCGATGGTTTTTACATCGTCCTCAATGGTCCCGCCCAGAAGGCCGCAGGACTCATTGGGAAGTCCTTTTCTGCAGTGGTCTAATATTTTCTCGTAATCTTCTTTTTTTAATTTCAGCATTTCTTCGCAGCCTCCAATGGGTTTCTATACTTATTTATACTGCCTGCACCAGCAGACACTTTTGCCTTCTATATTATCAGTGTTTCAGCTCACACACAGCCTGCTCATAATCGATCAGTTCTGTAATCGTCGGATCATCGCCGCATACCGGGCAATGATGATTCTTCGGAAGCTTCACGGTACGGAATGTCATCTTCAGCGCATCGTAGGTAAGAAGTCTTCCTATAAGAAGATCACCCTGTCCGATGATGTACTTGATCGCTTCCATTGCCTGAAGGCTTCCGATCACGCCGCCCATGGCTCCGATCACGCCAGCCTGCTTACAGGTCGGTACGGCATCCTTTGGCGGCGGGCTCTGGAACGCACATCTGTAGCATGGGCCCTGTCCCGGAACGTAAGTCATCAGCTGTCCCTGGAAACGGATGATCCCTGCATGTGAAAACGGTTTCTCGGCCATTACACAGGCATCGTTGATCAGGAATTTTGCAGGAAAGTTGTCTGTTCCGTCAAGAATGAAATCGTAATCTTTGATCAGATCCATGATGTTGCTGGAATCTACAAAGGTATGATATGTATTTACAGTAACGTCCGGGTTGATTGCTTTCATGGTCTCAGCCGCAGACTCTACCTTCAGTTTGCCGACATCTGCAGTTGTGTGGATGACCTGTCGCTGAAGATTGGAAAGATCTACCTCATCTGCATCCGCGATCCCGATGGTTCCCACACCTGCTGCTGCAAGGTAAAGGGCTGCCGGTGCTCCAAGTCCGCCGGCTCCGATGATCAGAACCTTGGCATTCAGAAGCTTTTTCTGACCTTTTACTCCAACCTCTTTCAGGATGATATGGCGGGAGTACCGCTCAAGCTGCTCATTTGTAAAAGCCATTATCTTGCGCCTCCTCCCATGTAGTACAGGAACTCAACAACGTCGCCGTCCTTTACCTCTGTTTCCGGAACGTCTGCCTTGCTGATGAATTCATCGTTGATAGTTACGGTTACATACTCAGGACTTTCAATATCCTCTTTCTCAATAAGCTCTGTAAGCTTCAGTCCGTCTTCGTACTCTTTTTTATTTCCTGCAACTGTGATTGTCATTTCTCTGTTCTCCTATTCTTCAACTTTTCTTACGATCAGTGTATAAGTTCCGTCTTCGTTGTCCTCGAGCTTCAGGATCTGATGTCCTTCTTCCTTCACGCTTCTCGGCACATTCTGTACCGGCTCGCCATCGTTCATTTTGATCGCCAGGATCTGTCCGTCATCCAGCTCCTCAAGTGCTACCTTTGCTTTTACAAAGGTTACCGGGCAGACCACATCGGTAATATCTACTGTATCATCAATCTTAATATCAGCCATTGTATGCTCCTTTCAAAACTTCCTGAAGTTTTTCAGCACCTACCCGGTCGATGGTAAATTTAAAACGCTCTCCCGGATTTGCATGATCATCAAAGAACTGGATCGCTGCATCGGTCACTCTGAAAAGCTGCTCCTCAGAGGTGATCAGCGGAAGAAATTCCTGTCCCTTGCTGATGTGATTTCCAAACGTTCCGCCAAAGGAAACGATATATGCTTCGTTTACATCCCATGCATCCACCGGACAGGATTTTGCACATCTGCCGCAGTAGTTACATTTCTCTGTATCGATCACCAGCTTGTCATCCTCAAAGGAGATGGCATTTTCTCTGCAGGCCTTTTCACAGACACCACAGTGGATACATGCATCCTCTTTCCAGCTGACCTCAGCCGCTCCCTTGATCCCTACATCATTCTCCTCTGCCTTCAGACAGTTGTTCTGGCATCCGGTAACACCGAATTTGAATTTATGAGGAAGCTCTCTTCCGAAATATCTCTCATTTAATTTCACCGCAATGTCATAGCTGTTGATATTTCCGCTTGGACAGACAGCGTTGCCCTGGCAGGCTGTAACTGTACGGACTCTCGGTCCGCAGACACCAGGCTTGCATCCGCCTTTTGCAAGATCATCCTTTACATCATCAATATCATCTAATTTAATGAACGGGATCTCAACTCCCTGTCTGGAAGTAAGATGTACATATCCGTCACCGTATTTCTCAGCTACCTCTGCGATCTTCTTAAGGTTTTCTGCGGTAAGTGTACCGCCTACACAGGCAAGACGAAGAGAAAAATTATTTTTCTGCTTCTGTCTCATGAAACCACCTTTTTTTAATGTAGCGTAATCTACTTTTGCCATAACGAACTCTCCATTTCTCTGCTGGTGCAGCTCTTAGATTTTATCGGTTATTTTCTATCGCTTGTTTGAAATCTTCTTTTAAATCTTCAATATCTTCAATTCCCACACTGATACGGATCAGATCCTCGAATACTCCGGACTGCAGCTTCTCTTCGTCGGAGATGTGTGCCGCGATGGTGGATTCCGGATGGATCACCAGGGTCTTCGTATCTCCGATATTGGAGATGATCAGCGGGATCTTCAATGAATTAATAATGGAAAAAGCCTTCTCCTTGCTTCCGGTTCTTACGGTTACGATAGCTCCGTAGCCATTCCTGAACTGCTTTTCCGCAATTTCGTGATAAGGGCTTTCTTCCAGTCCCGGATAATTTACTTCAATGTCACCACCCAGGCCCTGTAAAAATCTCGCAAGCTCCAGTGCATTGTCACACTGTCTCTGCATTCGAAGTCCCAGGGTTTCCAGTCCCAGGTTATTAAGGAAAGCATTCTGTGGAGCAAGACATGCGCCAGTGTTCCGGAAAAGTCCGTTTCTAAGCTTGGCGATGTATGCAAATGGTCCGAATTTCCGGTATGGAGCAAGTCCCGGATATCGGTCAGGGTCCCATTTCAGACCCTTACCACAGACAAGAATACCGCTGATGGCATCGCTGCTTCCATTGATATATTTGGAAGAGGAATGAACCACAATGTCAGCTCCAAGCTTCAGTGGCTGGATCAGATACGGGGTTGCCACCGTGTTGTCTACGATCAGCGGTACGTCATGCTTATGTGCCACTTCCGCAACTGCCTGGATATCGGTAACATCCAGCTTGGGGTTGCCAATGGTCTCCGCAAAAACAAGTCGCGTCTTCTCTGTGATCTCTGCCTCAAAAGCTTCCGGCTTATTCTCTTTCACATATTTTACGGAAATCCCGAAAGGCTTCAGATCATCGAACAGTTCCACGGTTCCGCCGTACAGTCCGCAGGCTGCCACAATCTCGTCTCCCGCCTGAAGAATGTTCAGAAACGCATTGGTCAGCGCTGCCATTCCGGAAGCACAGGCCACACTGCCGATCCCATCCTCCAGCATGGTCACTCTCTTTTCAAAGGACTCTACCGTAGGATTGTTGATCCTTGTATAGGAGAAGCCCATTTTTTTATTGTCAAAAATTTTCTCCAGGTCTTCCGCGCTGTCATGTCGGAATGCGCTGCTCTGATAGATTGGAACCTGTGTTGCACCCTGCGGATATTTCTCGTTGGTGCCGTGGAGCAGTCCTGTATTAAAGCCGTATTCGTTCATAGCCTCTTCCCTTTCTTTTGTTGACACTTATATTAACCTACTATTCATAGTATGTCAATAGGAAAACGGGATTAAATGTATTTTTTTGTGTACACAACTATACGACAGCATGATACAATTATAACAGTTACGATAATTACAGCACCAAAAGAAAGATGCCCGCAGGCATACAAACCTACATTAAGAACAGGAGGTGATCCCTATCAATATAAACCCGAAGCTCCGGAATATTTTTCACTCTTTATTCAGTCCCACCCTTGATTTCCGCGTCCGGCTGTTCAACATCCTCGCCTTGGGAGGTACTGTGATCAGCCTGATCATGACCTTTCTCAGTCTCGGGACCGGTTCCTGGGGAAATGTACTGATCAATTTTGCGCTGGTTGCAATCTCCGGAGGGCTTTTTCTTTATTCCTATTACAGTGGAAAATATCAGCGCTGCTACCTGATCACCATTGTCGTGATCTTTCTGATCGTTTTTCCGGTGATGTTTTTTACCAGCGGCGGTTATCGTGGCGGCATGCCGGCATTCTTTGTGTTTGCTATTATTTTTACCGTGCTGATGCTGGAAAAAAGACGCGCTCTGATCGTTTCCCTGCTGGAGATCCTCCTTTATATGGGACTGTGTCTGATTGCATACCATTTCCCGGACACTGTAACTCCTTTTGCCACGGAAGCAGACCGGCTGGCAGATATCCTTCTGGCGTTTGTCTCTGTAAGTATTGTCTGCGGCAGTGTTCTCTATTTTCATCTGAAGGAATATAACCAGCAGCAGCTCCTTCTGGAGGAACAGAATCTGCGACTGCGCTCCCTTGATAATGCCAAGTCCACCTTCCTGACCACCGTTGCCCATGAGATTAAAAATCCTCTGAGTTCCATTTCCCTCCACGCGCGGGACACCTCCGAGCTCCTTGAGGAAGAGCCTCTGGATTTCTCTCTTATGCAGGAAAATCTCCGCACCATTGAACAGTCGGTAATGCGGATCGACCGGATCGTGCTGGATCTGATGGATACGGTTTCCATTGAGCAGGGACGGCTTGCCCTTTCCCTTGTCCCATCAGATCTGTCCGGTCTTTTGTATTCTGTAAAAAAAGACTACTACAGTCATCCAAGCCCAAAGAACAATCAGCTGGTCCTTACGACACAATCCGGACTCCCGGAAATCTCTGCTGATCCGGAACGGCTGATCCAGGTTGTCACCAATCTGATCTCCAATGCAGAGCGTCACACCCAAAACGGAACCATCACCATTTCTCTTACCGGCGAACCGGGCTGGCAGACCATCTGCGTCTCCGACACCGGAACCGGCATGTCAGAAGAAATGCGAAAAAACGCACTCAAGGGTTACGTTTCCGCTGATAAGGATTACTGGCGGCACGGCATAGGCCTCTATGTCTGTCATCAGATCATCACTGCCCATGGCGGCAAAATATGGCTGAAAAGTAAAGAAGGCGAGGGAACTCAAGTGTTCTTCTCACTTCCGGAGGAGGAATCATAAATGAATGAAAAGAAATCACTTATCCTTATGGTCGAGGATGAAGAACAGGTGCTGAATACCAACTGCCGGATGCTGCGGCGCCGTGGCTACGATGTCCGCACTGCACAGACAGCCGCCGAAGCCTGTCATCAGCTTGAAGAACAGCTACCGGATCTTCTTATCCTGGACATTATGCTTCCGGACGGAAACGGTCTGGATATCTGCCGCCGCTTCCGCGAAAAAACCATGAATCCGGTTCTTTTTCTCACCGGAAAAAGTGATATCCGGGATCGGGTAGAAGGACTTCAGCAGGGAGGCGACTATTATCTCACCAAACCTTATAATTTCGATGAATTTCTGGCCGTGATCCAGATGCTTCTGGAACGCCAGAAACGAATGGAAGAAAAAATAAAAGAAAAATTTCAGTCCTCCCGTCAGATCACCATCGGCAGCCTGCGGTTGGATCTTTCGGACGGCCATGCATATCTCAATAATGCCGACACAGGCCTTACCCGGACCGAATTCTCTCTGCTGCGTCTCCTTGCAGAAAACCAGGAGAAAATTTTTTCTGCAAAGGAGCTCTACGAAGCGGTATGGGGCAGCTGTGCAGGAACAGATACCAGCACGGTACGGCGGCATATCTTTAACCTCCGGACCAAGATCGGTGCCGAAGATACCGATGAGTATGACATTGTCTCGGTTTATGGGAAGGGATATCTTTTTACCTGCCGGTAAGCCGGCCTTTTCACGATTGGATAACATATTTCCAGATCTGTAAGCAGCTTTCCGTAAATGTCTCTTTTTCTTCACATTTCCGGATATCGGGATCTGTCTGTTACAATGTACTTAACAGACAGATCTTTTTTATTTGTAAAAATTTATGATCAAAGAATAGTAAGCAGCTAACTGCTGCGCAATTTATCAGGAGGTGCCTATGCATAAAAAAATCTTAGTTCTTTTAACAGGCGCGATTGCTCTTTCCATATCTGCAGTCCCGGTCCTCGCTTCTGACCCTCCAACCGATGACGGTCAGTACATCTGGCAGGATGAAAACGGAGATTACTGGTACCGCAATGGTTCCGAGGATGAATATATCGGGGAAGGTAATTATGCCCCTGACCCGGATTCCGGTGAACTGATGGAAGGCAACGATGCCGGCTGGACCGAACAGGACGGTTATTTTGAGCCTCATTATTATTATGAGGACGGCAGTGTGTGGCTGGAAGATGCTACCGGAACCACATATATTGGCTCCAGAGATAAATATTATATTGATGACTACGGCAATCTTCAGGAATATTCCGATTCTGAAACTGATTCCTCCGATACCAGTGGAAACTCCTCCTCGCAGGATTCCGATTCTTCATACCCAAATTCCTCTTCCGATACAAACACGGAAGATTCCTCCGAATCGGAAAAGCGCGGCGAGCTTCATATGCGGGTTGGATTCCCTGCCGATGATACGATCAGAGAATCCATGCCCGAAAAAGAAGGTTATTTCGAGCAGCGTTCCGTAAATGGCGGAAAAAGCACTGCCTTTGTTTTAAAAGTACCGAATTCCTCTCTGGAGGATTCTTCCCTGAAGGGTTTTCTGGCAGAATACTATCCGGTAAAGGGTGAGATCATCACCAAAAAGGATCTTACCTTTGAATCTTATCCTGCCACGAAATATCAATACTTAACCGAAGTCAACGAAGAAGAAAAAAATGTAGATGCTCTTGTATGCCAGACTGACGATTATACATTCGGACTTTTTGTCCTGACTCCGTCAGACACCTATGATAAGGCCGCCGAAAAGGAAGCCACAGATCTGATCAAATCCATAGATTTCGTTTACGCAGAGCGTGTGGATATGGCCATGACGGATTACTTCCAGGTCCTCACTCCGGAGCGCTGGAAATATCTCTGCCATTATGAAACAACCGAAACCGAAAATGGTGGATATAAACTGACTTATTACAATGAGGATGTTCCTGTACTGACTCTGGAAGCCAGATATTACGATGGCGAAGACCAGCCTCTGGACAGTGTATGGCAGGGCTATCTCGGCCGTATCGAAACCGTCGACGGCAAAAAATACGATCTTCTGTCAACCATCAGCCAGTACTCCAAGGACGCCTCTGATGAATGGAAGGAAATGTATGACACTTATCTGGATGTCATAAACGGGATCCGTATAATGGACGGCTGTTCCCTGACCGAAGGAAGCCATGCCTGATCCCTTGTGATTCACATTGCCCCCTCTGCCGTTATTTTGCAGACCGGAAAATCCGTAGCTGCATGTGATGTTGACAGCTGCTATATATCAGGTACAGATTTTCCAGTCGCAAAAGGCACATCATATTTACATAAAAGAAGCTGCAGACTCTGTTTTTTCACTGTTCTGCAGCTTCTTTTCATAATACTTACCTCCTGTGTTTTGCCTCGTGTTTTGTTGTTGGGGCTATTATAAACATGAGTAAGTACCTATGAAAACTATTAGATTGGAAACCGTTTTCAGTAGTTTTCGAAATCAGGGATATTTGGGCGGATTTTACAGGTTTTTATGTTTGATTTTTAGCTGTTATCCATAGATTTCGCACTCTTTTTTGCATATTCTTCATCACCGTTGAAAGATTTTGTGAAAACGCAATCAACCTTGTGAATTCAGCTCTTCCAGGAGTTTTTTGCGGTAAGCTTCATCTTTGACAGCACGTTTGAGATCTTCTTTGGTCAGTTCTTCTCCATGCAGCTGCTTTTCTTTCATTCTGACAAAATCTCATCTGCATTTTTCTCTTTAAGATAAACCGGGTTATATCCATTTTATCAGACCCGGACTGAAAAATTACTCTTGTTCTGACGACAAATTCTTCCAGCACTGTCCTCTGTTTGACAAAAATCTTTCTGCATTCATTCTTCCGAAACAGTTATCCACACTCACCCTGAAAAATCGCTCTTTCGGACGGATGGTTTTCCACATATTCCACAGAAGTTATCCTCGGTAGTCTGTACGATCCGATTTCGCCGCCTTCATCTCACAGATAAATATAATCATTCATCACCGGCTGCAGGCCGTGGTCTTTCAGGGCGTTGAAGACTTCGTCCACAGACCTTCCGTCGGAAATCTCAAACTGATCATCACCTTTATCCTCAATATCATCCACATGGCTTCCGATTCCTGTGCTGACACCTGCAGAGATCTTGGTTGCTGCGATATTTACCAGGTTGTCACGGACACGCTCACATTCTCTGGTGGATACAGTAATACTTGCAAACGGCATAAACAGACGATATGCACAAACTACCTGGAGAAGCTGCGGTTCGTGGACATCCTTCGGGTTGATCCTGTCGTTGTTGATGATCGGACGAAGTCTCGGGCAGGAAAAAGCGATCTCTGCATGTGGATATTTTCTCTGCAGAAGATATGCATGATATCCCGTTGCAAAAGCATCCTTGCGGAAATCATCCAGTCCCAGAAGTGCCGCAAAACCAACACCTCGCATGCCGCCTTTTAACGCACGCTCCTGTGTATTTAACCTGTATGGGAAAATCCTCTTGTGGCCTGCCAGATGCAGAGTTTCGTATTTATCAGAATTATAAGTCTCCTGGAAAACTGTCACATAATCTGCGCCGCATTTGTGAAGATATGCGTACTCATCAGAATTCATCGGATACACCTCAAGACCGACTACCTTGAAATATTTCCGGGCGATCTCACAAGCCTTTCCGATATATTCCACATTAGATTTCGTTTTGCTCTCTCCGGTAAGGATCAAGATCTCCTGGAGTCCGGTTTCTGCAATAGCTGCCATCTCTTTCTCGATCTCATCTGCATTCAGCTGTGCGCGGCGGATCTTGTTGTGGCAGTTAAATCCACAGTAAATACAGTAGTTCTCACAGTAGTTTGCAATGTAGATCGGTGTAAACATGCAGATACTGTTCCCAAAATGTTTCCTTGTTTCGATCCGTGCAGCCTGTGCGATTTCTTCCAAAAGAGGCAGCGCTGCCGGTGAAAGCAGTGCTTTAAAATCCTCCGGTGTACGGTTGTCATGAACAAGCGCTCTCCGTACATCCGCTTCTGTGTACTTATCATAATCATATGCGTTCATTGCGGAAATAACCTGATCCATTACATCAGATTCTTCCAGCTGTTCCATATCCGGAAGGTACTTCATGTGATCGATACGGTTCTTTTTCATATCTTCCAGAATTTCTTCATTTACGATACTTTCATTAAAATGGCCGTCCTGCTGACTGGCCTGTACTGTTTCTGCCATTACTCTTATGTCGCTCCTCTCATATATTGCAGCAATACTCTAGTCCTCACTGCTGCATATCTGTAAACTCAATTTCGATTGAAACCAGACAATACCTGTGTTTCACTACACAGGCAGTGCCTGTCCCCCGCTTAGTGTTCTGCGTTCAATCATTCATTTATCAATTTTACTCATGAAGAAATCCGGTCAGCGGTGAGGATGCACTTGCACCTCTCTCCAGAGTTCTTCCCATACCGGAAAGATATGCACTTCTTCCTGCCTCAATAGCTTTCTTAAAGGCTTCCGCCATAACACGGACGTCTCCTGCAGTTGCAATAGCTGTATTTGCCATAACTGCTGCAGCACCCATTTCCATAGCCTCACATGCCTGTGACGGGCGGCCGATTCCTGCGTCCACGATGATCGGAAGGTCGATCTCGTCGATAAGGATCTGGATGAATTCTTTTGTACAGATTCCTTTGTTGGAACCGATTGGAGAGCCAAGTGGCATTACACAGGCAGCTCCTGCATTCACCAGATCTCTGGCTGCATTCAGATCCGGATACATGTATGGCATAACTACAAAGCCCTCTTTTGCAAGGATCTCTGTTGCCTTGATGGTCTCGTAATTATCCGGAAGAAGATATTTGGAGTCATGGATAACTTCAATCTTTACAAAATCTCCACAGCCAAGCTCGCGGGAAAGTCTTGCAATACGGACTGCTTCCTCTGCATTTCTGGCTCCTGATGTATTCGGAAGAAGAGTAACATCCTTCGGCACATAGTCAAGAATATTGGCAAGCCCACCCTCATTTGCACGGCGCAGGGCAAGTGTTACGATCTGAGTTCCTGCTTTTTCAATACATGCTTTTACAAGCTCCAGAGAAAATTTTCCGGAACCAAGGATAAAACGGGAAGTAAACTCATGGCCTCCCAGGATCAGTTTGTCTTCATTTGTGTTTGCTGTTGCCATTTTTTATGTCCACCTTTCTTTATGTCTGTTTGCAGAAAATATCTCCACCGATTTATAACCAGCGCCTTCTTCTGCCAGATCATTCTTCATCTGCATTTTTTCAGTAACTTATCTGTCAGTTACTGCCGTGGTATATATACCTAATTTTATCTCTATAGCGACATCAGCAGCTTCCGCCGCCCATAAACTGCAGAATCTCCACAACATCGCCATCTTTCAGTACTGTTGTATCATAAGTGTCTCTCTTAATGATCTCTTCATTCAGCTCTACTACAACCTGCACCGGAACATAGTTACATGCTTCCAGATATTCTGTTACTGTCACCGGCTTTTCCAATGTTCTGCTTTCACCATTTACTGTGATCATGATCTCTCCTTTCCGGAAACTTCAAAAGCTATTCGTCAATAAAAAAGAGTTCACAAAGAAATACACCCGCGGTGGTGCACCCCTTCATGAACTCAGTTCACTCTCAAATTTCCCAATATTCAATTGTCGATACCGGGGTTAAAAGCATTCGCTCTTGATCCCTTCCCTGTAAATCCTGATCTTACGTATTCAATCGGATAAAAACATCCGCATCCAATAAAAAAGGAGATACACCAAAGTATCTCCCGTAAATTCATCTTATACGTTCCTACGTTGGCATTATCCAAATCAGGTATAAGGGTCGAAGTTGAAGACTTCCTCTCAGCCTGCCATCACAAGCTCCCCTGTTATTTACATGAGTTAGTATAAGACGAATTATGATCAATGTCAAGAGTATTAAATTTTCTCACAATAGTTCCAATTTGTTCTAAACTATAGTACACTGTTAATGCTGCCAACCCTCCAGCAGAAAGGAGGTGAAGTCCAGTGTGCGAATTAATCATCACATTTTTTGTTTCTGTTACGGCGGATATAGTTAGCTACTATATTCGCAAATGGCTGGACAGAAACGACAGGCAGTAACAGCCTGAAAGGCTTAAGCCCCCTTACATAACGGCATAGAAAACCCCGGAAGTGTGCGAGACTTCCGGGGTTTTCGTTTTTGCCAATGTTTGAATTTCATCACATTTCTTAGCTACTATCATCTTATGCTTTCTATACTAATTTGTCAACCGAATTTTATTAACGGCATCATCATAGGATGTTACTGTTATTTATAAGCAGTGAATCCCAGATCTTTCATTGTCAGATTTAAATTCTTTTTCAGATAATCATTTGCTACTTTCATTGTCGCTTTCATCATAATATTGGAAGAATCCTGCAGATCTGTCATCGCTTTTTTTCCGTTTGTATACAAGAAAGTCAGATTCTGACCTTTATAAGCAGATGCTTTTGTAGAAGAAGTCACCAGCAGAAAGACTTCATTTGTAGACAGGGCGGACTTCACACTGACCGTATCAGATTTCACACAGTTTCCGATAATATCCAGTCCGGCAAGGATTCCATCTGAAGGCATAGAGAGCATCATCCCAATATCTATCTTATCTTCTTTCTTCAGATAACCGATCATCAGAGTACTTTCTTTATCTACTTTGACATTTATAAACTGATTTCCGTCTTCAGTATATTTGCCTTTCTGACTGATGTATTTTTTCAATTTGCTATAATTCTGCGTCAATCTGGTATTAGCCGAGGTCGGATTCTTTACAGTAACCTTGCAGGTGAATTTTCTGCCACCAAGAGTCGCTGTGATAACCGCTGTTCCTGTTTTTACCGCGGTGATCTTTCCGACAGAAGTTATCTTGACAACATTTGTGTTGCTGCTCTTCCATGACGGTTTCAGACTGGTGCCTTTGATCTTCAGTGTATAAGTTTTTTTCGATGCCAGTGTCAGGCTGGTCTTATTCAGGGTGAGATAATTCAGACCTGCGATTGCTGTCAGACCTTTTTCATTATATCTACTCCAGATCGTATTTTTTCCGGATTTCCGGTAAGCTCTCACTGTGTAAGTATAGCTTACTCCGGTACTTACTTTTGTATCGGTAAACGTAACATTTTTGCTTCCTGTGAGGGTTTTTACTGCTTTCCATCCGCTGTTTCCGGTCTTGCGGTATACCCGGTATCCGGCAACTCCTTTTACCTGTTTCCAGCTGAAAATAATCTTATTCCTGCCGGAGATCTTAATAGAAGACATAGCCGGCGTTGCTACGTTTATCGCCGCCTGTACTTCTGTCGCACTGATCAACTCCGGAACCGCAGCTGGTACCGCCGTTGCAAGCATAAAACCTGTCAAAATGCCACATAAAGCTTTTTTCCAATTTCTTCTCATACGCTTTTTTCCTTTCTGCTTTGTGGTATATCTGGATTCCCTAACAAATATAGTATACATTATAAAAATTATTCCTGCTATGATATTTTTCGCCGAATCAGGGCTTTTGGTGAAATTCGGCAGTTTCTACAATGGCTTGACACTCCCCTCAACTAAAGCAGGGGGATTCTTGCTTCTCCCACTACTGCATTGGCAAACACCTTACGGTACTGCAAT
>NZ_WQQD01000031.1:0-36720 GCF_018785605.1 Blautia sp. MCC270 | reverse complement strand
AATCGCAAAAATAATTAAAATTGCGATTGGCAGCACAATTCGCCCTTTCTCTCCTTCGAACCTTATCCTGATCGCGATCATAATTCCCGCAATTGCCTGAAATACAAAAAATGTGATCAACTCCATTGCCAGCATTTCCAGATCAAACACCTCTTCAGGATTTATGAGTACCATAATTCCTGCACAAATCATTCCAATGCACCATCCACATGCTGTCATGATAAAGGAAAAAATATATTTTTCTCTGACATATATTTTTTTATTTACGGGTAAAGAAAATAAATATGTGTAACCATGGCCATTTTCATCATAACTGATCGTATTACCTGAATATATCGCCAGAACAGATGGGATATACATTGCAATGAAAGCAGCTGCCTTTTTTCCTGTAAGTATAAAAAACAATGCTACAAACACTAACACCAAAAAAAGATTACCACCCTGTCGAAAAAACAATCGAAAATCCTTTTCCAAAAGCCCTCTGATTCCTTTCATCATCTTTCGCCCCCTGTCAACATCAGGATCACCTGATCGAGTGATCCGCTCTCTACTACGATTTCCGGATAATTTTCTATATAATACTGCTTCTCGTTCGTCAGACAGGCAACTCCAAAAAACTCTTTTTTCTCTTTCAAAAGATACCTTTTATCCACTGCCTGATATTGTTCCTCACTGACCTTCAACACTGCATATTTTTCAAGAATCGTATCCATCGCTTCATGAAGTACAATCTTTCCTTTATGTATCACATAAATGTCATCACACAGATGTTCTAAGTCCGAAGAAATATGTGAACTAATCAGGATACTTCTCTCCGGTTCTTCTTCCATATACTCTCTTAAAATATCCAGCATCCTTTCTCTCGCTCCGACATCAAGCCCTGCTGTCGGCTCATCCAGCATCAGGAATTCTGCCTGATGTGTCAATGCAATGATCAGATTCAGCTTTGCTTTCATTCCTGTTGAGTACTCTTTTATAAATTTATCCAACGGAATCTGATATTCTTCACACATCTGATGAAATTTTTCTGTTTCAAACTTTGGATACAATTTGGCAAGGACTGCCTCAACATCTTTCCCTTTCAAGTATCCACTGAATCCGGCTTCTGCCAGGACAACTCCCAGCTCTTCTTTCTCTTTTTCACTTAACTCTTCCGGTATTTTTCCCAGGATCTTTATCTCACCGGCATCATAAGAAATGAGTCCGAGCACTGCCTTGAACAAAGTACTCTTACCGGCTCCGTTCTCTCCAACCAGACCGGTGATTCTTCCTTTTTCTACATTTAACGAACAGTCTAACTGAAATTCACCGTAGCTTTTCTTTACTCCTTTAATCTCCAACATAATCATTCATCCTCCATGATGAGTTCAAACAACGAACGGATCTCTTCCTCCTTCATTCCGCAGCGCCTTCCCTTCTGAATTGCTGCTTCCAGATCCGCCTCAACCTCTTTCCTGCGCTCTTCTTCCATCAGCTGTGTATTCGAAGCCGCTACATACGTTCCTTTCCCATGAACTGTGACTGTCATGCCCTCTGCTTCCAGATTGTCATATGCTTTCTTCACAGTAAGTGCACTGATCTTCAGTTCCTTTGCCATTGTTCTCACGGACGGCAATATATCATTTTCTTTTAACTCTCCGGAGATGATCTGCGCCTTGATCTGCTCCATGATCTGTTCATAAATTGGTACCATCGATGTATTATTGATTATAATCTTCATATGTTCCCTCCTGTTGCAAACAGTATATAACAGTATAACACTGTTGTCAACTGTTATATACTGTTTTGCAGTAGTTGACTGCCGGGATTCTGTCATCTGCCATCAGAAGGTATGGGAAGTCTTAGTCATTTACTTTTCATGATCATTAATTTTTATTTGTTACGCAAAATGTATTGACTTTATAGACCGATTAGTCTATTTTGTAAATAACTACAACAAAAATATTCTTGGAGAAATATATGACGAAAGCTATCAATAATTATGATAAAACAAAAATTTCAATGGCACATGTTTTCCTGCAATATGATCAGGCTACAATGATACATAAATATTCATTAGATTACAATTCTGACTGGTTATATATTACTTTTATTAACCGTACCTATCGTATTAACCGAAAAACGGGAAGTGTTCAGTGGTCAGATAATGATTTTGAAACAGTTCATGAAGCCAATCATAATGAAGCAATGACTATTTATGATGTTTTATGTTATTCAAAGGATAGATGCCATCTGTCACATGAATTTGTAAATATAAACAGCCTTTCCTCTGTCCGAACAGGAAATCTCTCACCGAACAGAGGATTTTTTCAGAATACCGCTGACTTTTTTAACGGAAAAACCGTTGAATTGCGTAATGCCTGTATATCACTTTCCGGAAAGGAACTGGAAAAAGGAGATGTTGCTTTTAAATTAAATCTTTTTCCTTTTTTGCCGATTATCATTCGTTTCTGGGAAGCTGATGACGAGTTCCCGGCAAGTCTTCAAATTCTTGCAGATAGGAATACTTTAGATTACATGCATTATGAAACGCTTATGTTTGCACTTACACATCTGTTTTCCAGACTGAAGGAGGAAATGCGAATTGAAAAAGGGTGAAGAATCCAGACAACGCCTGATCGAGTGTGCTGCTGAATTATTTTGGAAAAATGGGTATTCTGCTACTGGAATCAGCGAAATTCTCAAACAAACAGAGCTTCCAAAAGGATCTTTTTATTTTTATTTCAAAAGCAAGGATGACCTGGCAACAGCGGTAACGGAATACTATCAAAAAATCTTACTGGAACAATTTCAAAATAGTTCTCAGGGAAATGACTGGGAAAGTTTTATTGAAGAAATCTTTGATTTTTTATCTGAAAGGACAAATGGACAAACATTTGCAGGCTGCCCGTATGCGGTGATGGGCATGGAAACAGCACTTAGCAAGCCTGCAGTTGCATCTGTATTTATGGAAGGACTGAAAAAATTTGAGCAGATTTTTCAGGAAGTATTGTTATGCTCCGGATTGTCTCCAGATCATGCAAAAATTCTTTCTCAGCGCATGCTTTCTATCTATCAGGGATATTTTCTTCTTGGACGAATCAGCGCCGATACTTCTTATTTGAAAAATGCAAAAAAAAATATGATTGAAATGTACCGGGAATACCGGGCATTTCATGGAATCTGAGAGGAACTTCAGTCCAATGCTGTAAAGCTCTGCCCCTTCCTGATAGCGTACAAATTTCTTTGCCATTTTCTTTGTTTTCTCTACATCTTTACGTGCATATCCCATACACCACCTTATCCTTTCCTGTCGCTGGTTCATGGAATTATTCCAGATAGGCATCAAAAATATCCCGGTTGATCAATACGGTTCCATCTATTCTGTAAATCGCACCTGCATCACTGGCAAGTTCAAATAATTTCTTATGAGAAATACTGTAAATAATCTCTGCCTGTTGATAACGCAGATACTGTCGGCGCAATTTTCTAAACTGCTCCGATACTTCCTTCATACTTGTGATTGGTTTATAATTTTTATCCATGATATTTTCGCATAATTCACTGTTTTACAGAAGTTGACTGCCGGGATATATTTTTTAGTGCGAAAAAAAAGCACCTCTCAGATTAACTCTAAGAAGTGCTCTTGTTGTCATGCATATCAATCATTGATCCAGTGAATCAATTTTGATTTCATTCTCAAACCTGTGTCCTTTCACCTGAAATTCGTCATGCTTCATAACGATTCATCATTCTCCCAAATTTTGTTGTCAAATTGTTGTCAACTGTGGTCTGACATCATGGTTTTAGAGATTTTATATTTAATTTTAGTACAGCTTAGCACCTGCCGGAATATGGTTATCAACCATCAGAAGATGAAGCTTTTCTTCGCCTTCTTCTTCATGAATAGCACTGAGGAGCATACCGCAAAAGCTATGGATTATATCAATCTGCTCCACGCATCCGGAATGTATGAAAAGCAGACTGCTAAGATAATTCCATTCCGTAGCATTGATATTTTTGAAAATGCCGTATCAGCCGGAACCGGTAACTTCCTTGTAGACGGACCGAAAGAGACTGTACGCATAGATGAATCTATCCTGCCGGAAGATACTACTTTCGGTGTCCGTATTAGTGGTGACAGTATGGAACCTGAATTCCATGATGGTCAGATTGCATGGGTATTACAACAGGAATCTGTTGCTAATGGAGAAATCGGCATCTTCGCTCTTAACGGAGAAGCCTATATTAAGAAATTACAAAACGATAAAGACGGAATTTTCCTTATCTCTCTTAATGAAAAGTATGCACCTATCAAGGTTAGTGAAAATGACCGCTTAGACATATTTGGAAAAGTTCTTGGAAAATCTGATGCTTCTGCTATTACAGGACATTGCCGATAAAGCATTGCCGATAAAATTGCAAGTCCTTTTTATTGGACACATTATTTTGCATAATTGACAATAAGAAAATATCTATAGAACTGAAAGAAGGGATTTTTATGGCGGTTACCAATAATATCAGAGAAATCCGGGAACAGCGTGGCATTTACCAGGATGACCTTGCCGCTGCTATCGGATACAGCACCAAAACTGTTGGCAGGATAGAACGTGGGGACAGTACCCTATCTGCCGAATTTATGCTGCGGATATCAAAATACTTTAATATGCTGGTGGAAGATGTATTCCACGTGGAAGATTGAGTCGGAGCAGCAATCCGGTTCCCCTTCTATTTTGGACAGCTTTTCATGTCCTTATCAACAACTATAGTTTTTTGATAAATGCTTGACTGTAAACCTTGTTTATAGTTTATTATTAAGTAAAATAGAGTTGCTCGAAAGGAGGGCATAATATGACTATAAAAGACGTAGAAGAGCGAACAGGTTTATCCCGTTCTAATATCCGTTTTTATGAAAAGGAAAAACTTATTGAGCCTTCGAGAAATGAAAGTAATGGTTATAGAGATTATTCTGAAAATGATGTGGAAAATATAAAGAAGATTGCATATCTACGTACATTGGGAATTTCTATTGAAGATATACGAAGTATTATATCCGAAAAAGTAACATTGCAGGAAATGCTTGAGAAGCAAAAGGAAGTATTAAAAAATCAGATTACTGATTTGAATAAGGCGAAACTCATGTGCGAAAAAATGCTGGATGAAGAAAGTATTAGTTATGAAAAATTACAGGTAGAACAATATGTAACAGATTTGCATGACTATTGGAAAGATAATCGAACTGTTTTCAAACTGGATTCCGTCAGCTTTTTGTATATATGGGGAAGTATGCTTACCTGGACTATGATTACCGCACTATGCTTGATTATTGGGGCTTTGTCTTATTCTAAGTTGCCGACAGAAATTCCAGTACAATGGAGTAAAGGAGCGGCAACATCCCTAGTTAATAAAAACTGGATTTTTATTTGTCCTGTTATATGTATCATAATCCGTTATTTATTAAAACCTTTTATCTATGCGAAATTACAGATGAACAATTATTATGGAGAAATTATAACAGAGTATTTGACAAATTATATGTGTTTTATTGTGTTGTCAGTGGAAATCTTCTCCATACTTTTTACTTTCGGAGTGGTAAAAAGTGTTGTTGTACTGTTATTTGTGGACACGGCAATTTTTATTGGATTGTTAGTAGTTGGTTTGGTAAAAATGGATTTGAGAGGGAAAGAAGTTTTATGATTCAAATTTTATATTTCAGAAATAACAATAAGATACTATTTTTCCCACGCCTACTATGAGAACGGCGGCTATGAGATAGAAATTGCATATACTGGCGAATAAAAGAACCGCTGTTGCATGGTTTATTGGCTTCCATGTAGCTAGTATTCGGCTGAGGTATTGAAAGAGCTAGGATTAAAATGAGGGAAGTGGATAAATGTTTTGATTGACGAAATAACCTATACATGATAGTATAAATCCAAAGATGATGGTCTATCAGAGAGACTGTTATATATCTTCAAGTTTAAAAAGATAATTTTCAATAATTTTTCAAAAATCAGAATCGACAATTCATGACAAATCAACCCTGAATCGGGGAACGTTTCTCATAGAAAAGAACTACAAAAAATAAGAAAATAAAAACGGAAAACCATTGTCTGTAGTATAAGTATTTGTTATTATGAAGTAAATAGAGGATATTTTACAAAGTAAAGCTTAATCTAGAGAATCTGCCAGTGGCAGGCCTCTGTAGATACCAAGGTATACAAAAGGAGAGTGAAAAAATGAAAAAAGAAGCCATGTCCTGTATCGACTGCGCAGTAAAAAACTGCAGCAAAATGGACAAAACCTATCCAGATTTCTGTCTGACAACACACATGGATGAAGAAGTTCTAAATGAAGCTATGGAATGCTACAATGAAGACGAGAACCGCAAAGTAACAATCGCTGCAGCTGAAGTAGAGTATGAGAATTACTGCAAACATACCCGTGTCGAAGAAATCATGGATTTTGCAAAGAAGATTAATGCGAAAAAGATCGGGATCGCAACCTGTGTCGGATTGTTGAAAGAAAGCCGTATCCTGGCAGATATCCTGCGCAGACATGGCTTTGAGGTGTATGGTGTCGGCTGTAAAGCCGGAACACAGAAGAAGACATCGGTCGGCATCCCGGAATGCTGCGAAGGTGTCGGTGTGAATATGTGTAATCCGATCCTGCAGGCAAAGCTTCTGAACAAGGCGAAGACGGACCTGAATGTTGTGGTCGGACTTTGTGTGGGGCATGACAGTCTGTTTTACAAATATTCCGAGGCACTGACTACGACAGCAGTGACGAAAGACCGTGTATTGGGGCATAATCCGGTGGCGGCGCTTTATACTGCGGATAGTTATTATTCGAAGTTGAAGAAGAGTGAAGAAGAGTAATATTTCTAATTTGGGCGTTTAAAGATACATAAAGATATCCCATTCAAGCATTTCTCTTTTTATCCAACGAAAAAAAGAACACACAACACTCTGTATGTTCTCTTTCTGTATGTGAAGTCCAATATTATACTTTGAAGTAGCTATCCAATCCTTTGAACTCTTCCGCTTTCATTTCTTTTGTAACATCAGCATAGATGTTCAGTGTAGTTGAAATATCTGAATGTCCGAGTGCGTCTTGAATGACCTTTATATTTACTCCAGCTTCACACATTCTTGTTGTAAATGTATGTCTAAGCGAGTGGCAGCTAAAATGAGGAAGTAACACATCAGGTTCATCACTGTACAAAAACTGCTCATCATTGCAATCACGGATAATTCTTCGGATTGCTTTGTTGAGTGTGGCTTGGTGCTGTGCCTGACCAAAACGATTGATGAAAATAAAATCTGTATATCCGTCAATCGTGACCTCGCAATGAAGTCCTAAATCTTCCTGCTTCTGTTTCTCATGTTCCAATGCTTCTTTCACAAAACCGAGCATTGGAACCTACCTCATACTCGCCGGAGTCTTCGTTGTATTTACATTGAAATAACAGCCACTTTTACTTCCCTCGGTTCTGTGGTCATAATATACAAGAGTATGATTAACATCAATCATTCCACTTTCCATATCAATATCACACCATCTCAATCCAGTTACTTCCCCCACACGAAGTCCAGTTCCTATCATTACTGCAAAGACCGGATACCAGTGTTCATATACAGGGTGGGTTTTCAGGAAATTCAGAAATAGCTCCTGCTCCGGTTTCGTCAACGCTCTACGCTTTTCCGACTGAAAACAATGTGCTTTTTTCAATTCTCTCAACACATTATCTGACGGGTTATTTCTGATAAAGTCATCATCGACAGCAATCTGTAAAACCTGATGAAGAACCGTATGTATATTATCAATCGTTGAAGGCTTCAAATTTCTTTCATCAACAAGATAATTGTAGTATTTCTTAATATCCGATTTCTTCAGCGTTGATATTCTTTTACTTCCAATCACTGGTCGCACAAAAGTATTGTACATATATTTGTAATTTTCAAAGGTATTATTCTTCAGCCCTCTTTTCATATTTGCCCAAGCGGTAAGTTTTTCTCCGACCACTCCGAAACAAGTTCCGGATGTACTTCTGCTAAACTGTTATTCATAGCCAAACCGGGGCCTCCTTGTGCTTAGAGTATATGAAGTTTTAGCTTTGTCTTGTAGTTTGCGAATATCCGTATAAATAGAAAAAGCCCTTTGAGAAAAGGATTTCTCCCCTCTCAAAGGACAACCAGACAAACTGAAAGTTGCCACTTTCCTGTACTTACCATTTTTCATTAAAGCGGCTGCATCATCTCAAGAATGATTCCATCCGGGTCTCTAAAATAAAAAGCTCTACTTTCCCCAAATCCATCTGCTCTAAAATCGAAATACTGCGGTTCAGACAAGCACTCCACATTATTATCTACGAGATGTTTGTAAGCAGAATCAATATCATCTGTGTAGAAACATACTTCCGAGATAGATGTTGTAAACAAATCAGAGGGAACTTTCTTTACTTCGTTGTTTACAAACTGAATCAGCTCAACTGGCGGTGCTTCAACAGCCTTGGAGCCATTCAAATAAGCGACCCTTGCTTTGCAATTTACTCTACGAAACATTTTATCTGTTTCTTCGCCTTCCATAAAAATCTCTCCTTGAAACTCAAGCCCAAGGACATCTCTGTAGAATGCAATTGAGCGTTCCAAATCAGAAACCGTTAGTCCTACATGATAAATTCTTCCAAACATATATATTTCTCCTGTAAATTTCGATATGTATTTTTGTTTGTTCAAAAAATGGGCAACTCCGATTGGAATTGCCCACTCATTGTACTAATTATGCGATTTTTTCTTGCTTGCACCGATTTCTGCATCAAATGATGTACGTTTGATGTAAATCGCTGTTTTTTTAGTTTTTTATCAAATGAAGTACGTCCCGTCTATTCGGTAAAACGGTACATCTTTACATCATCTTAATAGAGCTTTGCACCTGCTGGAATATGGTCATCAACCATCAGAAGATGGAGCTTTTCTTCGCCTTCTTCTTCGTGGATAGCACTGAGGAGCATACCGCAAGAGTCAATGCCCATCATAGCTCTCGGTGGAAGATTTGTGATAGCGATAAGCGTCTTTCCAACCAGTTCTTCAGGCTCATAAAAGCTATGAATACCGCTTAAAATGGTTCTGTCTGTGCCTGTTCCGTCATCAAGCGTAAACTGTAACAGTTTCTTTGACTTCGGTACTGCAACACACTCTTTAACCTTTACTGCACGGAAATCTGACTTGCTGAATGTGTCAAAATCAACTGCTTCCTCAAACAAAGGCTCAATCTTTACCTTAGAAAAATCAATCTTTTCAGGCTCAGCTTTCACTTCTGCAGCTGCCGGAGCTGCTTCGGAAGTCTTGGATGCTTTCTTATCAGCGTCCAGTGACTTCATTGTCGGGAACAGAAGTACGTCACGAATAGCCTGGCTGTCTGTCAGGAGCATAACGAGACGGTCGATTCCGTATCCGATACCACCTGTTGGCGGCATACCGATCTCCAGTGCATTCAGGAAGTCTTCATCTGTGTGGTTGGCTTCCTCATCACCTGCGTCTGCAAGAGCATCCTGTGCTTTGAAACGCTCTCTCTGATCGATCGGGTCGTTGAGCTCGGAATATGCGTTACACATTTCCCATGTATTGATAAAGAGCTCGAAACGCTCTACCTTGTTCGGATCGGAAGGTTTCTTCTTGGTCAGCGGAGAGATCTCGATCGGATGATCCATGATAAATGTCGGCTGGATCAGCTCTTTCTCACAGTACTCCTCGAAGAAGAGGTTGATGATATCACCCTTCTTATGGCGATCCTCATACTCGATATGATGCTCGTCAGCAAGCTTCTTGGCTGCCTCATCATCTGCTACTTCGTCAAAGTCGATTCCTGCATATTTCTTGATGGCATCGTTCATGGTCAGACGTGCGAAAGGCTTTCCAAGATCGATCTCGATACCATTGTAGGAAATCTTTGTGGAACCGCAGACCTTCTCTGCAAGGTAACGGAACATGGACTCTGTCAGCTCCATCATTCCCTCATAATCAGTATATGCCTGATAAAGCTCCATCAGAGTGAACTCCGGATTGTGACGGGTATCAACACCCTCGTTACGGAATACACGGCCGATCTCGTAAACTCTCTCAAGTCCGCCTACGATCAGTCTCTTAAGATAAAGCTCCAGGGAAATACGAAGCTTAACGTCTTCGTTCAGTGCGTTATAATGTGTCTCGAATGGTCTTGCAGCTGCACCGCCTGCGTTGGAAACCAGCATTGGTGTCTCAACTTCCATGAAGTCACGTCCTGCAAGGAAGTTACGGATCTCCTTAAGGATCTGGGAACGTTTGATGAATACATTCTTGCTGTCCTGGTTCATGATAAGATCCACATATCTCTGACGATAACGGGTATCTGTATCTGTCAGTCCGTGGAATTTCTCAGGAAGGATCTGTAAGCTCTTGGAAAGAAGAGTCATCTTCTCTGCATGAATGGAGATCTCACCTGTTCTTGTTCTGAAAGCAAATCCCTCCAGACCAAAAATATCGCCGATATCAGATTTCTTGAAATCTGCATAGGAATCGGTTCCAATGGCATCTCTTGCCACATAAACCTGAATGTTACCCTGTAAATCCTGGATATTGCAGAAAGAAGCTTTTCCCATTACACGCTTGAACATCATACGTCCTGCGATTGATACATGGATCGGGCTTGCGTCCATGATGCTTCTTCTTTCTTCATAATCCTTCTTCTGAGCCTCTTTTGCCTGCTCTTCATCAAGACCTGTTACATCAAGTTCCTTGCGATCTTTGAGAAGCTCTGCCTCATGTGCTTCATAGAGATTCTTTACCTCAAGGGAATGATGTGTCTGATCAAATTTTGTGATCTGAAACGGGTCCCTGCCATTTGCCTGAAGGTCTGCCAGTTTGTCACGACGTACCTTAAGCAGCTGGTTTACATCCTGCTTCTTCTGCTCTGCCACTTGTTGGCCTCCTTAATCTATCTGTCGTTCAAGCGGATCTGTGCGATCCGCTCCGTTGTCTGCTTTATACGTTTCTCTGGATCTCAAGAACCTTGTATTTCATGATTCCGGACGGCATCTCAACCTCAACGATATCGTTGGTGTGTGCACCGATCAGTGCTTTACCTACCGGAGACTCATTGGAGATCTTTCCCTCAAGGCTGTTAGCCTCTGTGGAACCTACGATCTTCAGCTCCATATCTTCCTCAAATTCATAATCATGAACCTTAACCTTGCAGCCTACGCTGATTCTGTCAAGATCGACTTCGTCCTCTACTACAACCTCAGCGTTCTTGAGGATCTTCTCGATCTCCTCGATACGTGCCTCGATATCTCTCTGCTCATCCTTTGCTGCATCGTACTCTGCGTTCTCAGAAAGGTCTCCCTGCTCTCTGGCCTCTTTGATCTTTCCTGCTACTTCTTTTCTCTTAACAACTTTCAGATCGTGCAGCTCGTCTTCCAGTTTTCTAAGTCCTGCGTATGTGAGTAAGTTCTTCTTTGCTTCTTCCATTTTGCCTTACTTCCTTTCAAAACCGTGCTGTTTTTTCTGAAAAAAATACAGCTTCGGATATTTCTGTTGCTACCATTCCCAAGAGCTCTTTTTTCTAAAAAAGGGCGTAAAAATCTCAGGATATTCACAATTCCTGTATTATACCGAAAAGCCCCAGTATTGTCAAGCATTCCACGTCGAAAAAGGGTCCCTGAAATATGCAAAAAAAGCCGCGCGAAATCTCAGATTTCAACACGGCTTTTCTGTATTATCCTGCCCGGTCTGATTCCTTATCTCTTCTCCGGAAAAAGATCTTTATAACGATTAGTCACCATCTGTGTCTGATACTCAAAATCCTGTTTATGCTGATTGACCAGTGTAGAAAGGATGATCCCGGAAAACCAGCAGATGATAGCTGTCAGGATCACAAACCCGCTGACGATCAGTGTCGGGATCTTTTCCACTGTCCCAACCTCCAGAAAATGTACCAGCACCGGAATAAAGAATACCATTCCCACCACAAACAGCACTGCTGCGATAAGGGAGAAGAACTCCAGCGGCTTGTAATTCTTGAACATTTTCACAATAGTCTTCAGGACCTTAAATCCATCTGCATAAGTATTCAGCTTGGACTCACTTCCCTCCGGCCTGTCACGATATTCAATGACTACATTCTCAACCTGCATGTTCTTATCGATGGCGTGGATCGTCATCTCTGTCTCGATCTCAAAATTCCTGGAAAGTACCGGGAATGTTTTTACAAAGCGGTAACTCATGGCACGGTAACCTGTCATGATATCCTTGATGTTGCTTTTGAAAAGACGGTTAATGGAACCTCTTACGATGCTGTTTCCAAAGTTGTGAAAAGGTCTCTTGTTCTCTGTAAAATATGTAGAAGAAAGGCGGTCACCAACTACCATGTCTGTACCTTTCTCCAGAACCTTGCTGCACATTTCAGCTGCAAACTCTGCCGGATAAGTATCGTCGCCATCTACCATAAGATAACACTGCGCATCGATATCCCGAAACATACTGCGGATCACGTTTCCTTTTCCCTGCTGATACTCATAACGGACAACTGCCCCTTCTTTTCTGGCAATCTCGTCTGTTCCATCTGTAGAGTTATTATCATATACGTAGATCACAGCTTCCGGAAGTGCTTTTTTCATATCGCGGATAACCTTTGCTACCGTCTTGCTTTCGTTGTAGCAAGGAATTAAAACTGCTATTTTATCTGCCATTATTTTTCTCCTGTAAAACAAAAAAACTTTCTGCGGATTCCCGCTAACTGACTGTAGCACGCGCCCCGCTCCTTGTCAATAGAACGTTTCGTTTTCTCCGACATACTTTTCTCTTTTATCGCTCCAGTACCATGTTTGTAAGCTTTTTCAGTTCTTCATAGCTTGAAATATTATTAGATTCTCTCCGGATTCCCGCACTGTGCCGCATACCGGCTGTATACCAGGCTACATGCTTCCGCATTTCACGGATCCCGATATACTCACCCTTTATCGCGATCTGATCTTCGGCATGGCGCAGGATCATCTCACATACTTCCTCTGCGGTTGGCCTGGAAAGCTTTTCCCCGGTGCGGAAATAGTGGTTCAGTTCCCGGAAGATCCACGGGTTCCCACGTACTGCACGGCCGATCATCACCGCATCGCAGCCAGTCTCTTTAAACATGGCTTCTGCAGTTTCCGGTGAAACGATATCTCCGTTTCCTATCACCGGAATAGTCACCGCTTCCTTCACCCTGCGGATAGCATCCCAGTCCGCCTGACCGGAATAATACTGCTGTCTGGTCCTTCCATGAACTGCGATGGCTGCTGCACCGGCATCCTCCACCCGTTTTGCGATCTCCACCACATCCACCGGCGTATTTTCATCAAAGCCAATGCGGACCTTCACCGTTACCGGCTTGGAAACTGCTCCGGAAACACTGCGGACGATCTCTTCGATCAGCTGAGGATCCTTCAGAAGAGCTGAGCCCTCGCCATTATTTACCACCTTGGGAACCGGACATCCCATATTGATATCGAGAATGTCAAAGGGACGCTCCTCAATGCTTTTTGCCACCTCTGCCATAAGGTCCGGCTCGCTGCCGAAAAGCTGCATGGATACCGGATGCTCCCCGGGATCGATCTCCATCAGCGCCTCTGTATTCTTATTATGAAAAGAGATCGCCTTGGCACTGACCATCTCCATACAGATCAGGCCAGCCCCCTGCTCCTTGCAAAGTCTTCGAAATGCCAGATCCGTAACCCCTGCCATCGGTGCAAGCACAAAGGGATTCGGTATCTCCACATTTCCGATCTTCCACTGCATCTTCATGGATCATTCCTCAACGGCATCTGCTTTTTTCTGCAGTTCCTCATCCGGGATATCTCCCAGGAAAAATACCTTGTAATACATTTCCAGAGATTCCAGAAGCTCTCTTTTGTCCCGCTGGAGTTCCTTGATCTTCAGTGCACTTCCGATCTCGTCAAAACGGGCATCTGCCTCCAGGGCTTCTGTCTTAAACTGCAGACTGCCGTCCTCATCAAATTCCAGTGTCAGGATCCCGCCTACATCCTCTGTGAAAAGCACACACATGATCTGCAGCTCCTGCTTTACCGTCTCAGGAAGAGACGCAAAATCCTGGTTAAAATAATATTTCTGCTCATAAGAGCTTGCTCCGCAGAGCACAATGTTATCCTGATACATAAAATCTCCTTTATTTATAACTTGACACTCCCCGCAGCTAAAGCAGGGAGATTCTTGTTTTTTCCACTACTGCAATAAAACATCAACGGAAAATCGCTGCCGGAAATTTTATCCGATCTGTGCTGCATGTTTTACACATAGCTGTATAAACCACGTACAGAAACCTCTCCGGAATTTACTTCCTCGACTGTACCGTCTGCACGCTCTACCAGAAGCTCTCCGCCGGCATTGATCCCTCTTGCGATCCCCTCATATGGATCATTCTGATCCAGTACACGTACCGGCTGGTTCAGATTGGCCAGCATTTTCTCATAATCCGGTTTCAGGCCGCTGAGATCCTCTGTCTGTACAAATCTCTCATAATTTTCCTCAAAATGCTTCATCACAAGTCCGACTACCTGTGCCCGGTCAAAGGGATGTCCGCTTTCCAGATACAGAGAGGTAGCCTTATCTGCCATTTCTTCCGGGAAGCTTTCCATATTTACGTTAATCCCGACTCCGATAACTGCACAGCCGATCTTATCCTGCTTCATGGTCATTTCGGTTAAGATACCGCAGATCTTTTTGCGGGAAACAACTACATCGTTAGGCCATTTGATCCCTACCTCAAGACCGAGCTCTGCTACTGCCTGTGCAACTGAAAGTCCCATAACAAGTGTCAGCATCGGCGCCTTCTGTGGAGAAAATTCCGGGCAGATAAGGATACTCATAGTAATGGCACTGTCCGGCGGCGCACTCCATCGTCTTGTAAAACGTCCGCGTCCTGCGGACTGATATTCTGCCACAAACAGCTCTCCGTGTCCTGCGCCTTCTTCCCTCCAGGCACGTTTTCCCCAGAGATTTGTGGAATCTGTTTCTCTTGCAAAATGGACGGTTTTGCCCGCCCATTTTGTATGTGTTGCCTGTGAAATTATTTCTTCATTAAATAAATCTGACATTATTTCTCCGGCTCTCCTAATGTTGCAACGATCACAGCCTTAATGGTGTGCATACGGTTCTCAGCTTCGTCGAATACCTTGGACTGCGGAGACTCGAATACTTCGTCTGTAACCTCCATATCTGTAAGGTTGAAACGCTCGCCCATCTCTTTTCCAATCTTTGTCTTAAGATCATGGAATGCCGGCAGACAGTGAAGGAAGATCGCCTTTTCACCGGCGTTCTCCATTACATGTCTGGTAACCTTGTATGGTGTCAGGTCGTGGATACGCTCTGTCCATACTTCGTCAGGCTCGCCCATGGATACCCATACATCTGTGTAGATGATGTCCGCATCTTTTGTTCCTGCCTCCACATCCTCTGTGAGAGTGATGGTGGAACCTGCCTCTTCTGCCCACTGCTGACACTGTGCTACAAGCTCATCATTCGGGAAATATTTCTTGTTGGTGCAGGCTACGAAATCAAGACCAAGCTTGGAGCATACAACCATCAGGGAGTTACCCATGTTGTAACGGGCATCGCCCATGTATACAAGCTTCAGGCCTTTCAGTTTGCCGAAATGCTCACGTACTGTCAGCATATCTGCAAGCATCTGTGTCGGATGATACTCGTTTGTCAGACCATTCCATACCGGTACACCTGCATGCTTCGCAAGCTCCTCAACAATATCCTGACCGAAGCCACGGTACTCGATTCCCTCATACATTCTTCCGAGAACTCTTGCAGTATCTGCGATGCTCTCCTTCTTTCCGATCTGGGAGCCTGTGGGATCCAGATAGGTAGAACCCATTCCCAGATCATGAGCTGCCACTTCGAAGGAACAGCGTGTTCTTGTGCTTGTTTTTTCAAAGATCAGGGCAATATTCTTACCTCTGTAATACTCATGAAGCTCTCCTGCTTTTTTCTTTGCCTTCAGATCTGCTGCAAGGTCGATCATGTAAGTGATCTCTTCCGGTGTAAAGTCTTTCAGTGTCAGGAAATTTCTTCCTTTAAGATTCATAATATGTCCTCCTCATGGCTGCAGATTTATTTCTGCTCTGCCGGTTTATCTGTCATGATTTCCTTCAGGGATGTTGCCAGCCCTGCGATGCCCTGTATCTCGGACGGAATGATGATCTTCGTTGCCTTACCGTCAGCAACCTTTGTAAGAGCCTCCAGGCTCTTCAGAGTAAGAACAGATTCATCTGCTCCTGCTTCCTTGATCATACGAAGTCCTTCTGCAGTTGCCTGCTGTACTTTAAGGACTGCCTGTGCCTGTCCTTCAGCCTCTTTGATCATACGCTCCTTCTGAGCCTCCGCATGAAGGATCGCCGCCTGCTTCTCAGCCTCAGCATCCAGGATAGCGGACTGTTTTTTACCCTCAGCAACAAGGATGGTGGAACGTTTCTCTCCTTCTGCTTTCAGAATGGCTTCTCGTCTCTCACGCTCAGCCTTCATCTGTTTCTCCATGGCATCCTGGATGGCTGCCGGAGGAATGATGTTCTTAAGCTCCACACGGTTAACCTTGATTCCCCATGGATCTGTAGCCACATCAAGGGAAGCACGCATCTTGGTATTGATAACCTCTCGGGATGTCAGTGTCTCATCCAGCTCCATATCACCGATGATGTTACGAAGTGTTGTAGCAGAAAGATTCTCGATCGCCATGATCGGATTCTCAACGCCATATGCGTAAAGCTTCGGATCTGTGATCTGGAAAAATACAACCGTATCGATCTGCATGGTTACATTATCTTTGGTAATTACCGGCTGCGGTGGAAAATCCACAACCTGTTCTTTCAGGTTTACTCTTCTTGCAACACGCTCAATGAACGGAACCTTGAAATGGATTCCTGTACTCCAGGTAGCCTTGTAAGCGCCAAGACGTTCCAGTACCACTGCATAGGCCTGCGGTACAATGCGGATACAGGATGCAAGTACCCACAGCACAAGAACGATGACTACAAGCAAAACAACAACTCCACCCATAATTTAGCCCTCCTTGCTAATTTCTTTTACGATCAGCTTCACTCCGCGGATCTCTTCGATCTCAACCACTGCACCTGTTGGAATTTCTTCCCCGTCATCTGCGGTCCGTGCAGTCCACTCGATGTCATTGATCCTCACCTGCCCGGTCTGGGCCAGGTTGTTGACCGGCTGTATCACTACGGCTCTTTTTCCCAGAAGGCTCTCTGCATTGGTCTTTTCCACGCCCTTGTTCATGTAGCGGACCGCCAGAGGTCTGGTAAAGATCAGAAGCACCACGGAAACTCCGAAAAATAAAAGGAGCTGTACAACAATTCCCCCACCAAGCCACGAGGCAATGCACGCCACAAGAGCACCGCCTGCAAACCAGACAGTGGTAAGTCCTACCGTGATTGCTTCAATTACCAGTAAAATTGCCAGTATTCCAAGCCAGGCCAAAGGTGTCATAAAACCCCTCCTCTCTTATTCTCTTCTCTGTCTTGCAGCTTCGTACATCAGGATTCCTGATGCCATGGCAGCATTCAGTGATTCTACTTTTCCGCACATGGGAATGCGGATCAGACAGTCTGCTGCCTCCGCTGCCTGATCGGTCAGGCCCTTTCCCTCGTTTCCGATGAAAAAAGCGGTGCCGCCCTTATAGGATTCCTGATCATAGGAATTCTCACCCTTCAGATGAGCTGCAAAACTGCGGATTCCCTTTTCTTTCAGCTTCTTTTCTAATGATACCACATCTTCCACATATAGAAAAGGCATTCTGTAAATGGAGCCCATAGTAGAACGGATCACCTTGGGATTTGTGATATCCACGCAGGTTTTTGTGAGGAAAACTCCGCTTACGCCGGCGCCCTCACCGGTCCTGAGAATGGTTCCCGCATTTCCCGGATCCTGAAGATCCTCCAGAACCATGACCAGAGGATTTTTTCCCGCCAGTACCTCTTCCTCGCTCCAGGAAGGCAGCTTCAGAACTGTCAGGATCCCCTGGGGAGTCTTGGTATCACACATCTGACGAAATACGGAATCCTTCACGATCTCACAGGGATATTTTTCTGCCTGAGACATCAGCTCTCCATCCCGGGAAACGGTCTCGGAGACAAACACCTGGGAAACCCAGCTTTCCGGTGCTTCCAGAAACATTTTCCGGCCCTCTGCCACAAAAAGTCCCTGCTCTCTTCTGGCTTTTGCCTTCTGGTTCAGCTGCATGACATTTTTTATTTTTGCATTTGATACACTGGTTATCATACTTTTATTTCTCTCCTTCCGGCAATCCGTATTCGGTTAACGTAATTCCTCACGACTTGCATTCAGATCCTTGTTTTTTCCGATGGCGATTATGGAACAGTTGTCCGGAAGCGGTTCGGAAGGATCCAGATCTACCGTGACATTTTCACCCTGCTTGATGCCAATGATATTAATGTGAAAACGCTCCCGTACATTCAGATCTACCAGATTTTTTCCACTCCAGGATACCGGCATGGAAAACTCCGCCATACTGAACTCCGCTGAAAGCTCAAACACATCCAAATACCCGCCGGACATAAGATTTCTGGCAACTCGCAGTCCCATGGACTGTTCCGGATAAATGATCTTATCTGCACCAATTTTGTCAAGTATACGTCCATGAAGAGAATTCATACTTTTTGCAACTACAAAGGGCACTCCCAGATCCTTGGCCTGCATGGTCGCGGAAATACTGGCTTCCAGATTTTCGGCAACCGCGATAATGGCTACATCCACATTCTGAACTCCCAGAGCCTTCAGGATTCCCGGTTCACGGACATCTGCTTTTACCGCATAGGTTACTTTTTCGGAAATCTCTTCGATATTTTCTTCTTTGTCATCAATGGCAAGGACATCGCAGTCTGACTCTGCCAGCGTCACCGCCAGAGTCATTCCAAACTGTCCAAGCCCGATCACGGCAAAAGATTTATTTTTCATTCTATTCTCCTGTTTAACCAATCATGATATCTTCTTCACCGAGATGCGTTGTGCTTCCCGGCCTGTTGCGTACACGCATCACAACTGCTGTTCCAAGTGTCAGCGGTCCGATACGTCCCAGATACATGGTAAGGATCACGATCCACTTGCCTGCCACATTCAGCTGAGGTGTCAGTCCTCTGGAAAGTCCTACTGTAGCCCCCGCAGAAGTGATCTCATATAAGACATCTGCCAGATCCACTCCCGGCATTACTGCGGACAAAAGCACCGTCATGGTAAAAAGGATCAGCACACTGGTTCCTGCAACAACCATGGCAGAACGGAGATAGCTCTCACGAATCCTGCGGCCGTATACCTCTACATCCTTTTTTCCCTGAAGATATGCTGCAATGGAAAGGATCAGAACCGCAATGGTAGTAGTCTTCACACCACCGGCAGTGCCCATGGGTGATCCTCCGATAAACATCCACAGCAGGGAAATGATCACGGTAGGTGTGGACAAAAGTGACTGATCCATGGTATAAAATCCCGCCGTACGTGTTGTCACTGACTGGAAAAAGGATGCCATGAGCTTTGTTCCCAGTGGTGCCCCCTTCAGCGTGGAAGGGTTTCCGGATTCAAAGATAAATACCAGAAATGCTCCTGAAAATACCAGGATCCCGGTCATCGTAAGGACCAGCTTGCTCTGAAGCCGCAGTACACGAAAAACTCTGGATGGGGAGAGCTCTTTTCTCAGAACCTTGCGGAATTTATCCCACAGATCCCACCAGACGATAAATCCAAGACCTGACACAATGATCAGGCCAATCGTAGTGATATTGACCAGCGGATTGCTCACATATACCGAAAGGCTTGTTTCCCCGAAAAGATCGATCCCAGCGTTGCAGAATGCAGATACCGCCAGAAATATGGCATGCACCAGACCTTTTTTTATTCCAAATTCCGGTACAAAGCAAAACGCATACAGGACCGCACCGATTCCTTCTGCAAGAAACACGCATTTCACCACACTGCGGACTACAGCCACGACTCCACCCATTTCATCCAGGTTATAGGATTCCTTGATGATCCGTCGGTTTTTCAGGGAAATTTTCCGCCGGAGGCTGATGAATATCATATTCGCCAGTGCGACCAGTCCGATCCCGCCGATCTGTATCAGGCACAGGATAACCGCTTTTCCAATGGGGCTCCACTGGACTGCCATAACAACTGTGGAAAGTCCTGTCACACATACGCTGGTCGCCGCTGTAAAAACAGCATCCGGGAAGGTAACAGCCTGCCCGGGTGCACTGCAGAACGGCATCCACAAAATAAGTCCACCTACAAAAATCACCCCCGCAAAGCCGAGGGCAATTATTTGTGACGTATTCAGTTTATGCAATCCGTCTGAAACTTTTTTTAAGTTCATAAATATCTTTATTTTCTGTAATTATGAGAAAGAGAATTGCAGACCTCCCACATGTAGGAATCTACATTCTTCTGCATTGCAAGAGCCTCATTGATGTCGAAATCAACAAACTCACCATGACGGTATCCAACCACACGGCTGCGTTTTCCGGCAACAAGAAGATCTACTGCAAGAGCACCCATCATGGACGCATATACACGGTCCTTACATGTAGGGCTTCCACCACGCTGCATGTGACCAAGGATCGTTGCACGTGTCTCGATACCTGTTGCAGCCTCGATACGCTTCGCCATAGCCTCTGAATGGCCGATACCCTCAGCATTTACGATGATATGGTGTTTCTTGCCTTTCTTACGGCTCTCTACGATATTGTCAATAAGCTTCTGCTCATCGTAATCATATTTCTCCGGGATCAGGATATCCTCAGCACCGTTTGCGATACCGCACCATACTGCAAGGTATCCGGCGTTACGTCCCATAACCTCGATGATACTGCATCTCTCATGGGATGTGGATGTATCACGTACCTTGTCAATAGCTTCCATAGCTGTATTTACAGCAGTATCGAAACCGATGGTGTACTCGGTACATGCGATATCAAGGTCAATAGTTCCCGGCAGGCCAATGGTATTGATTCCAAGGTTCGCAAGCTTCTGAGCACCTGCGAAGGATCCGTCTCCACCGATAACAACAAGACCGTCGATTCCATGCTTTCTGCAGATCTCTGCAGCCTGCTGCTGTCCTTCCTCTGTTCTCATCTCTGCACATCTGGCAGTATAAAGAATTGTTCCGCCTCGCTCAATCGTATCGGAAACGTCCTTTGCTGTCATATCTCTGATCTCTTCATTTAAGAGACCGCTGTATCCTTTATAGATTCCCTTTACGTTCAGTCCGCTGCTTAATCCTCTTCTGACAACAGCACGGATTGCAGCATTCATTCCAGGTGCGTCACCGCCACTGGTCAAAACGCCGATCGTTTTGATTTTGTTCTCTGCCATATTGTTATCCTCCATCTTATGAAACAACCTATTGTAATACACATATTCGGGTATAGTTTATAGCATTTTTATAAGTTTTTCAATACTCTCTCCACAATTTTAACATTGGAACTTCCATATTTTTTACACATGCGCTCCAGCCAGGAATCCTCGATATGGACCTGATAAGCAGGGGGAAGTTTCTTCATTGCCTTGACATCTTTGAGATAAATAACCACCGTGCTGTTTCCTCTGGATTCCATCAGATCGTCTACCAGACCGGTCTCGGCTTTTGCGTACTCTTCCCGGCTTTCAAACTGGAGCCACAGTTCTCTTGGCATATCATCAAAAAGACGGACCTTTTCCAGGATCAGCTTGCTGGCTTTGTCGTCTTCTGCGGATACTCTTCCCTGAATAAAGAGCCGGGCATCTTCATTCAGGAACATCTGGCATTTTTCGTAATCACGTGGAAATACCACAACCTCCACGGTGCCTACCAGATCTTCCACTGTAAGGAACGCCATTACCTTATTATTCTTTGTATATTTTATGGTTTTATCCGTGATCATTCCACCCACGATCACTTTCTGGTTATCGTAAACCTCCGGTATCCCTGTTTCATCATCCGGCTGAAAATCAGAAGTTTTTGCAGAGATCATTTTTTCCATCATATTCCGGTAACGCTCCAGCGGATGACCGCTGAGATAGATGCCGAGAACTTCCTTCTCAAAGGTCAGTATCGTCTCCTTCGGATATTCTGCTGCCTGCGGCATACGGATCTCAAATTCCTTTTTATCTTCTTCAGGCGCAATATCAAAAAGACTCAGCTGTCCCGCCATGGTATGCTTCTTATCCTGGTTGATACTGTCTATGATCTGCGTATAAACCGTCATTTTCTGATTCCGGTTTCCCTCCAGGCAATCCAGCGCTCCGGCCTTGATCAGATTTTCCACAACTCTCTTGTTGATCTGGTCGATATTTCGCTCAATAAATGTTTTCAGGGAGGTATATTCTCCGTGCTCCTCACGCTCCCGCACAATCCCCTCGATTACCGGACGGCCGATACTCTTGATGGCAGAAAGTGCATAACGAATGGAACCATTGTCAACAGAAAAGCCATAAACACCATGATTGATATCCGGCGGAAGGATCCGGATCCCCATCTGGCGGCATACAGAAATATACTCGGCAACCTTGTTCGGCATTTCCACAACGGATGTCATCAGTGCAGCCATAAATTCTACCGGATAGTAATATTTGAGATATGCCGTCTGGTAGGAAACCACTGCATAAGCGGCAGCGTGAGACTTATTGAAGGCATACTTTGCAAAATCTGTCATCTCATCGTAGATCTTGTTTGCGATCTCCTCGGAAATACCGTTGGCGATACATCCCGGTACTCCCTCTTCCACGTTTCCGTAAACGAAATTCTGGCGTTCTTTTGCCATAACAGAAGCTTTTTTCTTGGACATGGCACGGCGCACCAGGTCACTTCGTCCAAGGGTGTAGCCTGCAAGCTCACGGACGATCTGCATAACCTGCTCCTGGTATACGATACAGCCATAGGTCGGCTTCAGGATCGGCTCCATCTGCGGACAGTCATAACGGATGGTATCCGGACGGTTTTTTCCGCGGATGTACTGCGGAATGAAATCCATGGGACCCGGACGGTAAAGCGAAATTCCCGCGATCACGTCCTCAAGGCTCTGAGGCTTCAGCTCCTTCATGAAGCTTTTCATTCCGGCACTCTCCAGCTGGAACACACCGTCAGTACGTCCTGTTCCGAGAGAATCCAGTACCTTTTTGTCGTTGTAGTCGATCTTTTGCATATCCAGAAGCATACCGGTACTTTTTTCCACCATTTTCACAGCATTCTGGATAACCGTCAGGGTACGGAGACCCAGGAAATCCATTTTCAGAAGTCCCAGCTCTTCCAGTGTTGTCATGGTAAACTGCGTGACAATGGAACCATCCTGTGCTCTGGAAAGGGGTACGTATTCCGATACATCCTTCTGGCTGATCACAACACCTGCCGCATGCATGGAGGTATGCCTCGGAAGCCCCTCCAGACGTTTTGCCAGATCGATCAGACGATGGATATCGTCCTGTTCCTCGTAAGCCTTGCGAAACTCCGGATTCATTCCCAGTGCCTTGTCAATGGTGATATTCAGCTCCTGTGGAATCATCTTGGCGATGGTGTCCACCTGGGCATAAGGCATATCCAGAACACGGCCTACATCACGAATGACACCGCGGGCTGCCAGTGTACCGAAGGTAACGATCTGAACCACGCAGTCATCACCATATTTTCTTCTTACATAATCAATAACCTCCTGTCTCCGTTCGAAGCAAAAATCCACATCGATATCCGGCATGGATACTCGCTCCGGATTCAGGAAACGTTCAAAGAGCAGATCATACCGGATCGGGTCCAGCTGGGTGATCCCAAGTGTATAGGCAACCAGGCTTCCTGCGGCAGAGCCTCGTCCCGGACCGACCATGATATCGTTGTCCCTGGCATATTTGATAAAATCCCATACAATGAGAAAGTAATCTACATATCCCATGTTTTTGATCGTAGACAGCTCATAATCCAGGCGCTTTTTCAGCTCCTCTGTTACCGGATGATAACGCTGCTCAAGTCCCTCATGGCAAAGCTTGTTCAGATATTCCCAGGAGGTAAATCCGTCCGGCACATCATATTTCGGCAGCTTGGTCACACCAAATTCAATCTCCACATGACATCTCTCCGCGATCCTGTGCGTATTTTCCAGCGCTTCCAGCGCATATGGAAAAAGCCTCGCCATCTCCTCCGGCGATTTCACATAATACTGGCCACCCTCATAGCGCATTCTGTTCTCATCGCTGAGCTTTTTCTGAGTCTGCAGACAAAGAAGAACATCATGTGGTTCCGCATCCTCTGCCATAGTGTAATGCACATCATTGGTGGCAACCAAATCGATCCCCGTCTCTCTGTGCATACGGAGAAGCTGCTGGTTTACAGTCTGCTGCTCCGGGATCCCATGATCCTGAAGCTCCAGAAAGAAATTTCCTTTTCCGAAAATATCCTGATAACGTAATGCCGCGATCTTGGCATCCTCATACATTCCACGTGCAAGATATCTGGCAACCTCTCCCGCCAGGCAGGCACTTAAGGCAATGATACCCTCGTGATATTTTTCCAGAAGCTCCAGATCCACACGTGGCTTATAATAAAACCCTTCCACAAATGCCTTGGATACAATTTTCATCAGGTTGCTGTATCCCTGATTATTCTCAGCCAGCAGGACCAGATGATAATAACGGTCATCCCCACTTCCCACTTCTCTGTCAAAACGGGAGCCCGGAGCCACATAAACCTCACATCCGAGGATCGGATTGATCCCGGCTTCTCTTGCAGCTCTGTAAAAATCGATCACACCATACATAACGCCATGATCGGTGATCGCCGCACTGTCCATACCCAGCTCTTTTACTCTGGCTACATATTCTTTGATCTTATTGGAGCCATCCAGAAGGCTGTATTCTGTATGGACATGTAAATGTGTAAACTCCAAATTTATTCTCCTTATCGTAAAAAACAGGGCTCCGGATCCTCCCCGCTCTGCACTTTTCTCTGAACGTGCCGGAGCGTGTCTGATCCGGAGCCGGTCAACACCTTGTTATTTTTTAATGTAGATCCTCTTGTCACGGATCTCTACTTTTCCTTCCTTCATCAGATGACCGACTGCACGCTTGAATGCGTTCTTACTGAGGCCAAACTCTCTCTTGATGACTTCCGGTGAGGCATGATCATCAAATGGCAGCACCCCTGCAAATTCCTCGATCACGCTGAATACGCTCTCTGCATCCTCATTGATCTGGATGTAAGCCTTCTGGCGGTCACTGACGTTCATCTTGCCATCCTCTTTCACCTCTGTGACACGAAGATCAAGAATAGCTCCCGGTCTGTACTTGCCTGTTGCCTCCCGTGCCGGGATCAGAGCGGAATATTTATCATCTACCGCAACAAAAACGCCAAAATTCCCACTGATCTCATAGACACGCCCCTTTACCGAATCTCCCGGTACATAAGGAGTTCTGGTGGAAAGATAATGATACACCTTCATGGTTGCACAGAGTCTGCTACTCTTATCTACATAAAGTGCTACCAGACACTCCTCGCCTTCACGGACCCGGTTGGTCTGCTCATGATACGGAAGAAGAAGATCCTTCTCCAGTCCCCAGTCAAGAAAAGCACCGATCCTGGTGACCTGTTTTACCTTAAGGACTGCGGTCTGGCCCACCTGAAGCATCGGCTCACGGGTAGTTGCGATCAGTCTGTCCTGGGAATCCTTATAGATGAATACTTCGATCTCATCACCTGCTTTGGTTCCTTCCGGTACCTGTTTGGACGGAAGAAGCACCCGCTCATTCTGAGGTGCGTTTCGGTCCTCTCCAAGATATATTCCGAAATCCACGGTTTTTACAACCAGTAATTTCTGTTTTTTACCTAATTCTATCATTCTTACTCCTGTTCCTTAAAACTATATATGATCATTTACTATTTGCTGTCTGTCCTGCATTATAACATAAGAGAATTATTATAGAAAGCACAAAAAAGGCAGCTTCGGAAATTTCTTTCCGTCACTGCCTTTTATTTGACATTCATGGGGGAATCTGTCCCCACATTGGGTCAGTCTGTTATTCTGTTGGTTTCTCAACCGGCATCGGGTTCATCATTTTAATGACAAAAAGTACGATCAGCATCAGCACGATTCCCACCGGAAGAGCGATCCATGCTGTTTTTACAAAGCCTGCAACAATATAAGTTACAAAGGATACTGCCGCAGCCAGGATCGCATACGGAAGCTGTGTGGAAACGTGAGTCACATGATCACACTGTGCTCCTGCGGAAGCCATGATCGTTGTATCGGAGATCGGTGAGCAGTGGTCTCCGCAAACTGCACCTGCCATGCAGGCGGACATGGAAATGATCATCATCTCAGGACTGGATTTCTCAAATACCGCAACAACGATCGGGATCAGGATACCAAAGGTTCCCCAGGAAGTACCTGTAGCAAATGCAAGTCCACATCCAACCAGGAAAATAATGGCCGGAAGGATAACTTCAATACCACCGGCAACAGAACGCATGGCTTCTTCTACGAATACCGCTGCACCAAGTGAGTCTGTCATAGCCTTCAGTGTCCATGCAAAGGTCAGGATCATGATCGCCGGTACCATAGCCTTGAATCCTTCCGGGATGCATCCCATACAGTCTCTGAAATTGACCACACGGCGGATCATATAGAAAATAATGGCAAACACCAGACCAAAAGCACTTCCCATTGCAAGGCCTGTAGAGGCATCACTCTGTGAAAATGCGGTAACAAAATCTGTTCCGCTGAAAAATCCTCCTGTGTAGATCATACTGATGACACAGCAGATAACAAGCACAACGATCGGGATCACAAGATCGATCACCTTTCCTCTCGGATTCGGTGTCTCATCATCCGTTGCATTCTCATACGGTCTTGCAGATGTTGTATAAAGATCTCCGTTCAGAGCATTGATCTCATGTGTTCTCATGGCACCAAACTCGGTTTTCATCAGTACCATGCCAACCATCATTACAATAGTAAGGATCGCGTAAAAGTTATACGGGATGGTTCTTACAAAAATCGCAAGTCCATCCTGTCCCTCTACGAATCCGCTGACTGCAGCAGCCCAGGATGAGATCGGTGCGATGATACATACCGGAGCAGCTGTTGCATCGATCAGGTATGCAAATTTCGCTCTGGATACGTGATGTCTGTCAGTTACCGGACGCATAACGCTTCCTACTGTCAGGCAGTTAAAATAATCGTCAATGAAGATCAGGATTCCAAGGATGATCGCTGCAAGTTCCGCGCCCACACGCGTGTGGATCTTTTTGCTGGCCCATCGTCCGAATGCGGCGGAGCCGCCGGCCTTGTTCATCATACATACCACAGATCCCAGGATAACCAGGAAGATCAGGATACCTACGTTATAGCTGTCAGCAAGAACCTTGATGATTCCTCCCTCAAAAATCTGTGTTACCGTTCCTTCAAATTTAAATCCGGAATAGATCAGTGCTCCTACTACAATTCCCACAAACAGAGAACTGTATACTTCTTTTGTGATCAGTGCAAGGACGATCGCAACAAGAGGTGGAAGCAGTGCCCAGATCGTTGCATACAGAGCAGGCTGGTAAGTCTCCTCCGCATCCGCAGCCAGCACAGTCAGGGGACTTGCCAGTGCGCCCATGAATACCATTGCCATAACAGACAATGCTGTTCCTGCTTTTTTACTCATTTTTCTCCTCCCTTTTCGGGGACAAAAAAACGGAGGCTGTCTCTTCTTAAGAACACCTCCGGTTAAATAATCCTTATTTAACTAATAGCCTGTCAGAAAATCTCCATTCAGCATATTAAATGCAGATCTCCCGAAGTGCTACCGATAGCGCTCCACATCCGTGACAGTACAACGCATATTCTGCGTTATCCCAGCACCCTGTCATCTGGCCTTCCAGAGCACTTCGGCAGATTTTCCTTTCTTTATGAACAGCCTGCCAGGGCCTTGCATCCATAAATACTGATAAAATCCGCGCCTCTATCTTCTTATCCGTGACCGTTTGCCCTCCGCAGGACTTCCCGGCCATCTTTTTTTCTTTATACTGTAGCAGTTTCCGACATAAATATCAAGTAGTTTACACAGATTCCTGCCATTCAGACCAATATTGTTACTTTTCACTCCGTTTTCAGTAACACGCTTCGCGGAATATTACCAGCGAACTGTAATCCAATATTGCCTTATTTACTGCTCATTCAGCAGCCACTTCACATCCACTCCCAGCACCTTTGCAAACACCCGCAGTTCATAATCTGCTACAAAACGTTCTCCTCCTTCGATCCGGCTGATACTGTCACGCTCCAGCATCACTCCTTCCACCTGCATTTTTGCTGCCAGCGCAGATTGCGACATCCGTTTCATATTCCTCATCTGGCGTATTTTTTCTCCGGAAACGTTCTTTTTTCCCTGATAAGTGTATATTTTCATCCTGCCACCTATTTTAATAAATGTGTTAATGTTCTGCATTTTTCTTGACATTAGCATATATTTCGGCGGCACCTGTGTTAAAGGTCAGCAAATCTGACATTTTCTGCATTTTTCGACAAAAAATGCCGCGGTACTGTTCCGCGGCATTTCCACTCAGGCGGATATTGACGATCCACCATCGGGTTAAACTGTTTTTTCTTCTGATCAGTCTTCCTGTCCTACCTGACCATAATATGCATTTGCACCATGTTTTCTGTAGTAATGCTTATCCTGAAGCTCCTGCGGTGCCGGTTTTACATCCGGATTGATCAGCTCGCAGCGAGATGCCATCTTGGCAACCTCCTCAAGAACAACTGCGTTATGAACTGCCTCATGAGCATCCTTACCCCAGGTAAAAGGTCCGTGGTTCTTACACAGCACAGCCGGTACTGCTTCATAATCTTTGTTTTTGAAATAATCAGCAATAAGAACTCCCGTGTTCTTCTCATATGCCTCTTCGATCTCTCTTTTGGTCAGATTACGTACACATGGTACTTCTCCGTAAATGTAATCTGCATGTGTGGTTCCATAACACGGGATCGATCTGCCTGCCTGCGCCCAGCTTGTTGCCCAGGATGAGTGGGTATGTACGATGCCGCCGATATTCGGAAACGCTCTGTAAAGAACTGCATGTGTCGGTGTATCAGAGGATGGATTGTATCTTCCTTCTACTTTATTTCCGTCAAGATCTACCACTACCATGTCTTCCGGTGTCAGCTTGTCATAATCCACACCACTTGGCTTGATCACAAAAAGTCCCTGCTCCCTGTCGATCCCGCTGACATTTCCCCATGTAAAGGTAACAAGACCATATTTTGGCAGATCCATATTTGCTCTGTAAACTTCTTCTTTTAATTTTTCAAGCATAGCGCGCCCTCCTTTTACGGTATAGTTGTTTCAAAAACGATGTACTAATCTCTACCGCCTGTATTTATTTTGTAAACTCAACTACTGCGTAAGGTTCTTTATCCTCCGCGTTGAGAACTACAGCTTCTTTATTTTCTGTCATATATACTTCCGGAATGATAACATTATCCAGTACTGCCTGACGTTTATATTCAGCACGAAGCTGACCAACTTTAAAATCCTCAGGCAGATGATCCGCTGCCATCCGGATATACTGACAGTTGTTCACATGATGATTGGTGTCCAGATGATGCTTCTGTACGGAAAAAGCATTCTGCACTTCCCGTTCCTTCGGAAGCGCGATCTTTCTTGGTGCATAATCCATCTCTATTTTTTCGCCCAGATCATAGGGATCTGTATCTGCCGGTGTTAGCTTTTCCGGAAGACCGGTTTCTGTATTGATAAAGGACCAGTAGGAATTGGCCCATGCCAGCTTCTCACCATCCATTGTCTCAAGAATAAAATTACGCATTCCGATAAATCCACGGAATCCATAAGGAATTGTTGTTACTTTTATATTTTCACCAAGCTTCGGATATCGCTTCACGATCACCTGCCATGCAGAAAGTACCCAGGCTCTTTTCTGTTCCTTTAATACTTCCATGCCGACTCCTGTCTGCTCGGATTCAAAGGTACAGCAATCCTGAAAATAATCCAGAACTCCCGGCAGCGTCAGACATCCATCTTCTCCGATCTCACTGAATCTTACTCGACTCTCAAAACTGTAACTCATTCATGCCTCCTGTCATACTGTCTATACTTTATTGTAACACTTGGCAGGAAGAAACGCACTTGTTTTTTTTGGGGCGCAGCGGATTGCGAATATCTTCTTATTTTTGAGTACAAAAAAAGTACCTCGTAACTGAGGTACTTAAGAAGCAGGGCTACAAGGATTCGAACCTTGAACTGACGGAGTCAGAGTCCGTTGCCTTACCGTTTGGCGATAGCCCTATGTGTTTTGTTTTTCGCTTGCCTTATCGCTTGCGACGGATGTTATTATATAACAGCTTTTTTGAAATTGCAACCCCTTTTTTTAATTTTTTTTATTTTTTTTCAAAATTTCTTAAACTGCTGTTAAAACTCCTTATTATATGCGGGTTTACACAGTAAAAAAAATTTTACAATCCACTCCTTTGTGTTATAATAAGCCGTATAATAAAAAGAGCGGAAACAACCGTGTATTTCCCTCCGGTCACAATATCCGGAGGCATCCAAAGGAGAACGCTATGCGAGCAAATAACCTTACTCTGCTCACGGACCTCTATGAGCTTACCATGATGCAGGGATATTTCAAAAACCCTACCAACCAGACCGTTGTCTTTGACATGTTCTACCGCAACAATCCGTGCGATGGCGGTTTTGCCATCTGTGCAGGACTGGAGCAGATGATCGAATACATCGAAAATCTCCGTTTCTCAGAAGAAGACATTACCTATCTGAGAAGTCTTGGCATCTTTGAGGATGATTTCCTTGAGTATTTGAGCAACTTCAGATTCACCGGTGATATCTACGCAATTCCGGAGGGAACCGTGATCTTCCCGAGAGAGCCGATGGTCAAGGTTATCGCACCGATCATGGAAGCTCAGCTTGTAGAGACGGCCATCCTGAACATTATGAACCATCAGAGTCTTATTGCCACTAAGGCAGCACGTGTATGCCACGCAGCCAAGGGCGATCCCATCATGGAATTCGGTCTTCGCCGTGCCCAGGGTCCGGACGCCGGAATCTTCGGTGCCAGAGCTGCAGTGATCGGCGGATGTGCCGGTACTTCCAACGTACTGACCGGCCAGATGTTTAACGTTCCGGTTCTCGGAACACATGCTCATTCCTGGATCATGAGTTTCCCGGATGAGTACACAGCCTTTAAGACCTATGCGAGACTTTACCCGAATTCCTGTACTCTTCTGGTTGACACCTACGATGTCCTGAAATCCGGTGTTCCCAATGCGATCCGTGTATTTGAGGAGATGCGTGAGGAAGGTATCCAGCTGAAGAACTATGGAATCCGTATCGACAGCGGTGATCTTGCATATCTTTCCAAAAAAGCTTACAAGATGCTGGCTGCTGCCGGTTTCGATGATGCTACCATTTCCGCATCCAGCGATCTTGATGAATATCTTATCGAAAGCCTGAAGGCCCAGGATGCCAAGATCAATTCCTGGGGCGTCGGAACCAAGCTGATCACAGCCGATAACAATCCGGCATTCGGCGGCGTATATAAACTTGCCGCTGTAAAGGACGCTGACAGCGATGCCTTCCAGCCGAAGATCAAGCTTTCCGAAAACACAGAAAAGGTTACCAACCCGGGCAACAAGACTGTATACCGTATCTACAGCAAGAAGACCGGCAAGATCAAGGCCGATCTGATCTGCCTTGCAGATGAGAAATTCGATCCGGAAGAAACTATGGTGATCTTCGACCCGGTTGACACCTGGAAAAAGACCAAGGTTCTTGGCGGAACCTACGAACTCCGTGAGCTCCTTGTTCCGGTAATTAAAGATGGTAAGAGCGTTTACAAGTCTCCATCTGTCATGGAACTCCGCGACTACTGCAAACAGGAGCAGAACACACTGTGGGATGAATCCAGACGTTTCGTTAATCCGCAGAAGGTTTATGTAGATCTCTCCCAGTCACTCTATGACATGAAGAAGGCTCTCCTGGAAGAAATGAGTGAAAAAGAGCTCTGATAAACAGAAATAAGCATTCATAAACCCTCCTTTCTTATCATAAGCTTATGGATAAGGAAAGGAGGGTTTTTATTGCACAGAGAATTTTATACCCGGCTGATCAGTAGGGAGCATCCTCTGCCGGAAGCCTTTGTGCCGGAACATCTTATCGATATCGGACTTCCATTTGAAGCAGCACCGGGAGATCCGAAGCGGCTTCTGGAGTATCAGGCTGCAAAAGCCGCTTCCCAGCTTTTCCATGCCTGTCACAGATGCGGTCTGAACCTGTGGGCAGTTTCCGGATATCGTTCCTACCAGCGACAGAAGGAGCTTTTTACAGGAAGTCCTTTCGTTGCAGAGCCAGGAACAAGTGAGCACCAGAGCGGACTTGCTCTGGATGTATCCTGCCCTTCCATCCATATGGAGCTCTCCGAAAGGTTTTCCGCAACAGGAGAAGGCCGCTGGCTGAAAAAGAACGCTCCGCTCTATGGTTTTATCCTCCGGTACCCAAAAAACAAAGAGGAGATCACCGGCATCCCTTACGAGCCATGGCACATCCGCTATGTGACAAAACCTCTGGCTTCCTGGCTCACTATCACAAATCTGACTCTGGAAGAATACCACTGCTTTCCTTCCCGGTGTCCGCATCCTCCCTGATCTGCTGCTCCTGGCATCTGCATCTGATGTTTATATCTTGATCTGCACACATTTTTCTGTACATCTGATGCACTTTTACTGCTCCATCTGTCTGCCAAGAAAACCGGCTGCTGTGCGGATAAGGGCACGTTCTGTGTCTCCCAGTGCTGTTTTTTCACTTTTAGTCAGAAGGATCACTGCTCCAATGGCGTCACTCGCACACAGGATCGGCTGTATCATTTTCTGGCAAAATAAATCCATAGCGTCGGAAATGACTGATATATTTTCCCTGCTGTCCTGACTGACCAGTCTGCCTTTCCTGCCGGCAATGACTGCATCCAGATCAGAACTGATCTCTTTTCCTTCCAGTTCCCGGCTTCCGCTGCCGCATGCCGCCACGACCTGATCACGATCTGTAATACAGGCAGTCAGTCCGGTGGTCTGTACCAGCGCTTCCGCATATTCCGCAGCAAACGTATTCAGCTCTCCAATGGGTGAATATTTTTTCAGGATGATCTGTCCTTCCCTGTCTGTAAAAATCTCCAGTGGCGTTCCTTCCTTGATCCGCAGTGTCTTTCGTATCTCTTTTGGAATCACAACCCTGCCCAGATCATCGATCCTGCGAACAATTCCCGTTGCTTTCATCTTCCTGAATTCCTCCTGTATTTTCTGTTCATTGTACGTCAATGTTATGTTAACTATTTGTTTTTCATATGGTTATTATGCGAAAAACTGGGAGAAATATGCATAAAAATCTCTTATTTATCTGTCGCAGGAGCCGCATTGTCGTATGCCTGCTGCAGAAATACTTCCTGAGAATTAAGCGGAGCATTATCGGATGGTTCGATCTTATAAATTCCCTTATTGTTCATGCTCCTTGCTTTTCGATTATCACTGAGCATTGTCACAAACATTTCCTGGATCTGCATACGGATATCCGGATCCTCGATAGGTGCCGCAACTTCTACACGACGAAGAGTATTTCTTGTCATAAAGTCCGCAGAGGAAATATAGATCCTTGCTCTCTCCTGTGTTCCGAAAATATAAATGCGGGAATGTTCCAGAAAACGTCCTACAATACTGATAATGTGGATATTTTCTGTCTGTCCCTTCACTCCCGGGATCAGACAGCAGATACCACGGATCACCATATCAATGTGTACTCCTGCACAGGATGCTTCTACAAGCTTGCTCATAATACGTTTATCTGTCAGAGAATTCATTTTCAAGCCAATATATGCCGGTTCTCCGGCCTTCGCATGCTCGATCTCCTCATCGATCATGGCAAGCACTTTGTTCTGAAGACATCTTGGTGCCACAAGAAGATACTCCATATCTTCAACGGTTTCTCCCATTGCCAGTGCCTGGAACACTCTGGCCGCCTCCATACCGATCTTCGGGTCCGCAGTCATCAGAGAAAGATCTGTATACAGACGAGCTGTTTTTTCATTGTAGTTTCCCGTTCCGATCTGTGTATAACATTCCACATTTCCATCTTTTTTCTTCATGATCTGGCAAAGCTTGGAATGTACCTTATAACCATCCAGACCGTAGATCACGTGACAGCCCGCATCCTCCAGGAGCCGGGACCATCCAATATTGTTTTCCTCATCAAAACGCGCCTTCAGCTCCACCAGAACGAAAACTTCCTTTCCGTTTTCTGCTGCTTCGATCAGAGCCTCCACAACCTTACTCTGTTTTGCCACACGGTAGAGTGTCATCTTAATGGAAACTACATCCTCATCATTGGCAGCCTCATGGAGCATTGTAAGAAACGGCTTGATGCTTTCATATGGATAGGAAAGAAAACGGTCCTTTTTCGCGATCTGGTCAAGGATCGGTTCGTGACTGTTAAACAGAGGCGATTTCTGAGGAATTCTTTTTTCATAAAAAAGCTCTGTTCTTTTTCTCAGGCCGTCCTGGATCTGGAATACAAAAGAAAGATCCAGCGGTATATCTCCCCGGAACACATAATTCTTGTCCACTTCCAGATACTCGCAAAGTGTTTCAACAACATCTCCGTCCATTTCTCTTGACAGCTCCAGACGGATCGGCGCCAGTTTCTTTCTTGCCTTGATCAGCTCTACCATAAACTCACGGTAATCCAGATCTTCATCATAAAGAGCATCTGCGTCAATATCCGCATTTCTGGTGATACGAAGCAGGGATTTTGCCTTGATGTGATAGCCCTTGAAGATTTTTGAAACAAAGTGAAGGATCAGCTCTTCAGACAGCATGTAGGTACCGGTTTTTCCCGGAACCGGGATCAGACGCTGGATACCTGCACTGCTGCACGGAATGATACCCAGCTTTTCTTTTCCTTTTTTTGTTTCCAGAACTACTACCGCATAGATCTCCTTATTCCGGAGAAATGGAAACGGCTGTCTTTTTCCGACGATAGACGGAGAAATAACCGGAGCAACCTCTGCTTCAAAATAGCGTTCCAGATAATTGCGATCCTCTTTTTCGATCTTATGGAAATTCAGCATATGTATGCCATATTGTTCCAGATTTTCCATGATTTCTTCATAAACCACATCTCTTTTCCGGTTCAGTTTTTTTGTTCTGGCAAGAATCGCGTCCAGCTGTTCCTCCGGCGTCATATTGGTTTTATTTTCACGGATATCCTTTGCCAGAAGCATCTGATCCACCAGAGATCCCACACGTACCATATAAAATTCATCCAGGTTGCTCTGATAGATGGAAGCAAATGTGAGACGTTCACACAGCGGATTTTCCGGATTCTCAGCCTCCTCAAGTACCCTTTCATTAAACTTCAGCCAGGATAATTCCCTGTTCATGTATATTGTATCTGCCATTTTTTCCTCCTTCGCCGCCATATATTTTTCTTTTTCGGCCGACTTTATCTGTAATTATCCGTATCGTATCAAGCGGGCATTCAGATTTTGCCTGACTGCATGTTCATGAATGCCCTCTCTTCACGGTTTGCATACAAGTATACTGATCGAATGTTTATTCCATAACAAGGCTTTGTTAAATCCTGATAAAATTTTTTTCGAAAATAGGGGTTGCATTTTTGAATAATAGTGGTATAGTATTCGTATACTTGATATGTAGTTTTGAATACTACATGTTATTTTATCAATTTCTACATTATTACATCGTAAACTGTCGCAATGATCCGTCATTGATGAACCGATCTTGAAGTTGTCCATATGATATAAACAGCAGATTTTTTTGCAGGAGGTGTTTTTATATGAAATTTAAATTAAAAGATCCGGGAAGCGCCATAACCCACGGAATCGGCATGCTTCTTGCCGTGGCCGGAGCCACTCCGCTGATCGTGAAGGCGGCCAGAAGTGCAGATGTTCTCCATGTTTTTGCAGTAAGTGTTTTTATCCTTACCATGATCCTTCTTTACCTGGCAAGCACACTTTATCATTCCGTAAGCTCCACAGCCAAGGTGAACCGCCGTCTAAAAAAAATGGATCACATGATGATCTTCGTGATGATCGCCGGCAGCTACACTCCTGTATGCCTGATTGTTCTCCACGGACGCACCGGCTATATCCTCTGTGCCCTCGTATGGACCGTTGCCATCATCGGAATGATCCTCAAGGGCTGCTGGATCAACTGCCCAAAATGGCTTTCCTCTGTGATCTACATTGGAATGGGCTGGCTGTGTGTACTTGCTTTTGTTCCGATCTTCCACAATCTGCCCCGTGCAGGCTTCGGATGGCTCCTTGCCGGCGGCATCATCTATACCATCGGCGGTGTGATCTATGCGTTGAAGCTTCCGATCTTCAATGCGAAGCATAAGAATTTCGGCTCCCACGAAGTATTTCATGTCTTTGTGATGCTGGGAAGTGTGTGCCATTTTGTTGTAATGTATTTCTTTGTAGCCGGTATGGCGATCCACTGAGTTACTCTGTGATCAGATAGATAACAATCTCACCTTTCGGATACCGTGACATGCTCCCCCCACTTAAATCTTACGATTTTGAAGTGGGGGCTTCCTGCTCGATTACCCTTTAGGGCAAAGCTAAAACAGGCTATCCCCG
>NZ_WQQD01000030.1:0-24748 GCF_018785605.1 Blautia sp. MCC270 | reverse complement strand
TCAAAGCACTCCAAATATCAAAACATTACAGAATGTAACATAAAGAATCATCTACAAAATGTTCTATCTAAATGGCATTGAAAACGGGCTTCGCAACTTTGAGTGCTTTCCCCCTCGCAAATTTCCGCCGGGAAACAATTCCCGGATCCCCCACGCGGTATTACAGCGGTATATATTCATACATTAAAGTGTAACACTTTCAATCATTAAACCCATGTATAAGTATACCATCCCGCCATGAAATGTCAACCACCTTTCCCCAAAAACGAAAATCCCCCAAAAAATATAAAAACAAAAAGACAAAAAATAAAAAATTATATAAAAAAGACCAGACGCACATCCAAACAGACATGCGTCCAGCCATTTTAATTACAATTTACAATTGCCCCGAAGAGCTCAATCCAACTCTTCATCCACATACTTCTGAATGTTAGAAGCATTCACATACTTCTTAACCTGTACCCCGTCAGTGATCACAAGTGTAGGCGCCTGACGGATCCCATACTGCTTGACAAGCTCGGGATTCTGCTCAGCATCGATGATCTCCAGCTCTTCGCCTTCCAGCATTTTCTTTGCCATACGGCAGTTCGGACAAGTGCTGGTCGTAAAAAGATATTTATGAGATTCCACAGGCTGGATCTCCACCTCGTCACCCTTCATGGTCATCACACTGGTATGGACCTTTTTCAGCTGGGAATGGGTAATATCATAGAGGGTACGGTTCTTGTACTCCTGGGTCTTACCATCGTTCCAGTTCTGTACAGGACGGTAATATCCTGTGATACGGCTGTAAACCTCAGCCTTCTTTCCACATTTCGGGCAGGTGAAATGCTCGCCGCTGATGTAGCCATGCTCCTGACATACGGAATAGGTCGGTGAGATGGTGTAATAGGGCAGGCGATAATTCTCTGCGATCTTACGTACCAGCGCTGCCGCTGCCTTCCAGTCCGGAAGCTTCTCCCCAAGGAATGCATGGAATACGGTTCCTGAAGTATACAGAGTCTGCAGATCGTCCTGAATATCCAGTGCGTCAAAAATATCCGCAGTGTAATCAACCGGCAGATGAGAGCTGTTTGTGTAATACGGAGTGTCGCCCTCTTTTCCTGCTGTTTTGATATCCGGATAACGGCTTCTGTCGTGTTTGGCAAGACGGTATGCAGTGGACTCTGCCGGTGTTGCCTCCAGGTTGAAAAGCTCTCCCGGATACTGCTCCTGATAGTCTGAAAGACGGTTTCTCATATGCTCCAGAACCTCTTTTGTAAACTTCTGGGTTTCCGGATCTGTCATGTCTTTTTTCAGCCAGCAGGCATTTAAGCCCGCTTCGTTCATTCCCACAAGACCGATGGTGGAAAAATGATTGTCAAAGCTTCCAAGATATCTCTTCGTGTACGGATACAGTCCCTCCTCCAGAAGCCTGCTGATCACATCTCTCTTGATATGAAGAGATCTTGCGGAGATATCCATCATGTGGTCCAGGCGCTGATAAAATTCCTTCGGCGTTCTGGAAAGATATGCGATACGCGGCATATTGATGGTAACAACGCCTACAGAGCCTGTGCTCTCACCGGAGCCAAAGAATCCACCACTCTTTTTGCGGAGCTCACGGAGATCCAGACGGAGGCGGCAGCACATGCTGCGGATGTCGCTTGGCTTCATATCACTGTTGATATAATTGGAAAAATACGGAGTACCGTACTTGGAAGTCATCTCAAAGAGAAGACGGTTGTTCTCGGTATCAGACCAGTCGAATTCCTTTGTGATGGAGTAGGTCGGGATCGGATACTGGAATCCACGTCCGTTGGCATCTCCCTCGATCATGGTCTCGATAAATGCCTTATTGACCATATCCATTTCTTTCTTACAGTCCTTATATTTGAAATCCATGTCCTTGCCGCCTACGATAGCCGGAAGCTCTGCAAGGTCGTCCGGAACGGTCCAGTCCAGTGTAATGTTGGAAAATGGTGCCTGAGTGCCCCAGCGGCTTGGAGTATTTACGCCATATACAAAGGACTCAATGCATTTCTTAACCTCCGGATAGGAAAGGTTGTCTGCCTTTACAAAAGGTGCCAGATAAGTATCAAAGGATGAAAATGCCTGTGCGCCCGCCCATTCGTTCTGCATGATACCCAGGAAATTCACCATCTGGTTGCAGAGTACACTTAAATGCTTTGCAGGTGCAGAAGTGATCTTACCCTCAATACCACCAAGTCCCTCTCGGATCAGCTGCTTCAGGGACCAGCCTGCACAGTAACCGGTCAGCATGGACAGATCATGGATATGGATATCTGCATTTCTGTGTGCATCTGCGATCTCGTTGTCGTAGATCTCAGACAGCCAGTAGTTTGCGGTAACTGCTCCGGAGTTGCTTAAGATCAGACCTCCTACAGAATAAGTAACCGTTGAGTTCTCCTTTACACGCCAGTCCTCAACCTTTACATAGCTGTTTACGATTTCTTTATAGTCAAGGATGGTGGATTTCATATTGCGGATCTTCTCACGCTGCTTACGATAAAGGATATACGCCTTGGCAACATCAGAATATCCGGCCTGGATCAGTACGTTCTCCACACTGTCCTGGATATCCTCAACAGAAATCCGGTTGTTCTCGATCTTATTCTGAAAATCCGCTGTAACACGAAGTCCCAGAAGATCGATCATATCCGAACTGTAATTCTTACCTTTGGCATCAAATGCCTTATCAATTGCCGCGGTGATCTTCCCCATTTTAAATTCGTCTAATTCACCGTCTCTTTTTACTACCTGAAACATAAGAAAATGCCTCCCTCATGCATTTATTTATAAGCGGATATTCCATTCCGCCTCACTTGCCTGCCTACGAACACACTCCGTTTCACGATCTGTGTTCAAAACGCTGTAGGCTTATTGTATCAGACACGCCTCTTTGCGTCAACATAAAAAGCACCATATATAGTGCCCGTTTTGTTCACGGTACTATATATGGTACTGAGTAGATATTTTAACATTATGTGACTTTCGGATAGATTTCCCGCGGAACTCTTGCTTTTACAGCAATCCCTCCTTCGGTATACTCTTCCGAAAGAAGCTGTCCATACTCACGGATCAGCTGGATCTGACCGGCCTCCGAATAAGGAAAAAGCCGTTCCATATAAATCTGTCCTTCTGCCAGTATCTCAGAAAGAAGCTGCTTAAATTCCTCAAGCCCCTCTCCTGTCCGTGCGGAAATCTTCAGCGTATGGTCTGCTCGGAGATCCCGAAAGCTCTCCCCGGAAACACGGTCCTGCTTGTTAAAAAGTGTGATCGTCTTTTTTCCCAGAGCACCAAGCTCTTTCAGGGTTTCATATACGATATGCATCTGCATCTCCGCCTGAAGATTGGATGCATCTACCACATGAATGATATAATCCGCATATTTGGCTTCCTCCAGAGTACTCTTGAAGGCTTCCACCAGATTGTGGGGAAGCTTGCGGATAAAGCCTACGGTATCCGTAAGAAGAAGCTGCTGTCCGTCATCCAGTGTCAGAAGACGGGTAGTCGGATCCAGTGTGGCAAACAGCTTATCCTCCGAAAGCACCGAAGCGCCTGTCAGTGTATTCAGAAGTGTTGACTTTCCTGCATTGGTATAGCCAACAATGGCTGCTGTCTTCAGATTTCCCACAGCTCTTCTGGAACGGATCAGCTCTCTGTGCTTTTCTACCTGGGAAAGCTCCTGCTTCAGTGCGGATATCCTGTTCCGGATCAGACGACGGTCTGTCTCCAGCTTTTTCTCACCAGGGCCTCTGGTTCCGATTCCTCCTCCAAGTCGCGAAAGAGAAGAACGTAGTCCCACAAGACGTGCAGACCGGTAACGAAGCTGTGCAAGCTCTACCTGGATCTTGCCTTCACTTGTGACGGCACGCTTCGCAAAAATGTCAAGGATCAGCAGGGTACGATCCATAACCTTGCACTCCAGCTCCCGCTCCAGATTATTCATCTGGGCTGGAGAAAGCTCATCGTCACAGATCACACCATTGGCATCCAGGGCATAGAGAAGACCTTTTACCTCTTCGATCTTGCCTTTTCCGATATAGGTGCCCGGATGTACGGCCTCACGATTCTGAATGATCCTGCCTGCAACCGCCGCACCTGCCGTAGCCGCAAGTTCTCCAAGCTCATCCAGGGATTCCTCCATGTCATCCCCCCGATCTGCCTGGACACCGATCAGGATAACCCTGTCCTGTATTTCCTCAAAATATTCCATATCAGCCCTCCGAAGACGTTCTGGTTTTCAGGAAAGCCCGCTCTTTTTTTGCAGCGGAATCTTCAGGGAACATCTCAATATATTCCTGGACCTTGGTCAGTGCAGTAGCAAAATCCAGCTTTTTTTCATAGGCTACGATCTCATTGAACAGAAGACTCTGCATCTCGTCTGTGGTAGCTGTCGGAAGGCCTTTTGTGATGTTATCAAGAGCAGAATCATAATCTCCGCTTCGGATATCGCACAGTGCCAGACCATTATAGCCCTTGGCGGAATCACCCACTGCGGAAATATACTGCTTGTACATTGCCTGAGCATTTTCCACATCATCCTGGGCCAGATATACCATTCCCAGAAGAAGCAATGCTTCCGTATTATCCTTCTTGGTTGCTTCCAGAAGCTCTTTTTTTGCGTTGCTGTAGTCTTCCATATAGTAGTAGACACGGCCTCTGTCACAGTGGTCCTGGGCATCCTTGGCCTCAGAAGAAAGAGCAGCTTCCAGATATCTGGTTCCGTCCGCTTCCATATCCTTGTCCAGATATGCCTCATAGATCTCGATCGCCATATCATAGGTGGAATCTTCTCCATAGGCCTGTTTGAAGTTAGATGCGGCTTCTTCGTAGGAATCCATGGCAAGGGCAACCTTTCCGGTGAGGAAATAACTGCCTGCATCCATGGAAAAATCTTCTCCAAGTGTCTGGCAGTCTGCCATGGCATCCTCGTATTTTCCAGACTTCAGCTCTGCAGTAGCCCGGTAGGACAGGATATCCTTACGAAGGCTTTTGCTTACTTTATCGCAGTTCAGAGCTTCCGTGAAGCTATTCACCGCATCCTCATATTTGCCAAGACGCAGGCTTGCGATACCTGCCCCGCGATAGGACTGTGCCAGCTTCACTCCGTTCTGGATCGAGCTCTGGTACTCCTCCAGGGCATACTTGTAGCTTCCCTGGGAAAGATCCTTTCCGGCCTGTTCATATATTTTTGTTTTTTCACTGCCGCAGCCGCCCAGAAGCAAGGCTCCTGTAACGGCTGCAAGAATCAATACGGTCTTTGTTTTTTTCATGGAATTCCTTATTCTACAACAAGCCCTTCGGCTTCCATCACATCAACAACACTATCTACATATTTATGGCAGAGATCATCCGTTCCCGCTTCTACCATAACACGGATCAGCGGCTCTGTACCACTCTCACGTACCAGGATACGTCCGTCATCGCCAAGTGCCTCTGCGGCTGCCTCAATGGCTGCTTTTACCTTTTCGTTCTCCAGTGCTGTTTTCTTGTCGGAAACACGCACATTCCGGAGAAGCTGCGGATAAACCTTCATCTCCTTTGCAAGGTCGCAGAGTGTGGCCTTCTGATCCACACATGCCTCCATGATCATAAGAGAAGTCAGGATCCCGTCACCAGTAGCGGAATAGCGGCTAAAGATGATATGTCCGGACTGTTCACCACCGATACTGTAATTGTTTTCCATCATGTTCTCAGCAACGTATTTGTCACCAACTGCAGTCTGCTCATAGTCGATGCCTTCACGCTCCAGAGACTTGTAAAGACCAAGATTGGACATAACGGTGGTTACAACTGTATTTCCGTTGAGCTGGCCTTTCTCTCTTAAATATTTGCCGCACACATACATGATCTTATCACCGTCAATGATGTTTCCGCGGTGGTCTACGGCGATACAGCGGTCTGCATCACCATCATATGCAAAACCGATATCCAGGCCTTTATCTACCACGAACTGTCTCAGAACTTCAATGTGTGTGGAACCGCAGCCACGGTTGATGTTGGTTCCGTTTGGCTCATTGTTGATCACATAGGTTTTTGCACGAAGTGCGTCAAAAACACTCTTGGCAATGGCGGATGAGCTTCCGTTGGAGCAATCCAGCCCAACCTTGATATTTTTGAAATCATGGCATGGGATAGAGATCAGATGTCCGATATAACGGTTTCTTCCGGATGCAAAATCCACAGTACAGCCGATATCTTCTCCGGTTGCCAGCGGAAGCTCCTCGATCTCGCCGTCCAGATATGCCTCGATACGTGCTTCAATATCTGCGGAAATCTTCTGTCCGTTCTCATTAAGGACCTTGATTCCATTATCATTAAACGGATTATGGCTTGCGGAAATCATGATACCGCAGTCAAAATCTTCTGTACGTACCACATAGGATACACTTGGAGTTGTGGTTACATGAAGCAGATAGGCATCTGCTCCGGATGCGGTAAGTCCTGCCGCAAGGGCATACTCAAACATGTAACTGCTTCTTCTTGTATCCTTGCCGATCACGATCTTCGCCTTGTGATCTCTGCCGTAATACCAGCCGAGATAACGTCCCACACGAAATGCATGATCTGCTGTAAGTTTTACATTTGCTTCACCACGAAAACCATCTGTTCCGAAATATTTACCCATAATGTTCTCCTTTATTACTGATACAGTCCTTCCGGATAAACGCCGTCATCTGTAAGTTTTTTGAATGCAGCCTGTACAGATGCCTTATCCTCCTGATAGGTAACACCGAACCACTCGTCCTTTGTCTCAAGAACATCTACCGCTGCTTTTCCGGAATGGATCAGCTGGTCGATAAGCTCAGGAAGAAGATACTCTTTTTTGATGTCTCCCTCTTTGATCCCGCCAAGGAACTCAACGAAGCCTTTCTCAAGGATCTCCATAAATTCCGGTGTCAGTCCCCACATATTCATGGAAACAAGGCTCTTTGTATCCAGTGTTTCTGCTGTACCATCGTCATTTCTTGTCTCTGCGCCGTCTGCTGTCTTGAAGATGTTATGTGTCTCTGTAACGCCCACAAGCTTGCCATCCTCAATATGGCACACTCCTCTTGTGACGCTTCCGTTGTCACTTAATGTATTTCCAAGGCGGAAACCTGCCATGCAGATGTGCATCGGGCCATCCTGCAGATGATCCTGTACCAGGTAGTCATGCACCTTTACGTAGGCTTCTTTTCCGTAGTAGTCATCTGCATTGATCACAGCGAATGGCTCGGAAAGGACTTTCTTTGCTGCCAGTACAGCGTGTCCGGTTCCCCATGGCTTGGTACGGTCCGCCGGTTTTGTAAAATTGCCCGGAAGATCGTCGATCTCCTGGAATGCATAAGCAACTTCTGTAATGTTGGAGATACGGTCTCCGATCACTTTTTTGAATTCATCTTCAAGGTCTTTGCGAATGATAAATACGACCTTGTTGAATCCTGCCTCCAGTGCATCATGGATGGAATAGTCCATAATGATCTCGCCCTTCGGGCCTACCGGTGCAAGCTGCTTGATTCCTTTTCCAAAACGGCTGCCGATACCGGCTGCCATGATCACCAGTGCTGTCTTTTTCATTTTCGTTTCCTCCTGATTTATTATAATTTTTTGAACTCTGTAGCTGTAATCAGCGCTTACTCCTGGTCATTCAGCTTTGTCAGCTTTACTGCCTGGTCTGCTGCGATCAGACTGTCAATGATCTCATCCAGATCTCCGTTAAGGATATTTTCCAGACGGTGAAGGGTAAGCTTGATCCTGTGGTCTGTTACACGTCCCTGAGGGAAGTTGTAGGTACGGATCTTCTCGGAGCGGTCACCTGTACCGATCTGGCTTCTCCTTGCCTCTGCCTCAGCGTCATGCTGCTTGGCAAGCTCCATCTCATACAGACGGGAACGGAGCACACGAAGTGCTTTATCCTTGTTCTTAAGCTGAGACTTCTCATCCTGGCAGGAAATCACGATTCCTGTAGGGATATGAGTAAGACGTACTGCGGAGTCTGTGGTGTTGACACACTGACCACCGTTTCCGGATGCACGGAACACATCGAATTTACACTCATTGAGATCCAGATGGAAATCAATTTCTTCTGCCTCCGGCATGATCGCTACCGTACAGGTAGATGTATGGATTCTTCCGCCGGACTCTGTCTCCGGTACTCGCTGTACACGGTGAACACCGCTTTCGTATTTCAGTCTGGAATATGCACCCTCACCCTTGATCATGAAGGTAACCTCCTTAAAGCCGCCGATGCCGTTCTCATTGAGGCTGAGCATCTCGGTTTTCCAGCGGCGGGACTCCGCGTATTTCACATACATACGATAAATCTCTGCTGCAAAAAGTGCTGCCTCATCACCGCCTGCACCTCCACGGATCTCAACGATAACGTTCTTGCTGTCGTTAGGGTCCTTCGGAAGAAGAAGGATCTTCAGCTCATGCTCCAGCTCCTCCACTCTCTTTTTTGCATCGGAAAGCTCTTCCTTCAGCATTTCACGCATCTCTTCGTCCTTCTCGCTCTCCAGCATGGAAAGACTGTCCTCGATGGTTTCCTTATTTTTCTTATATTCTTTATATGCGTCAACGATTGGCTGCAGGTCGCTCTGCTCCTTCATCAGCTTCTGAAAATGTGCCGGATCGTCGGTTACTCCCGGTTCTCCCAGCTCATTGAGAAGCTCTTCAAAACGTACCAGCAGATCATCCAGTTTATCAAACATGTATTTCCTCCTGTTTCTGTCCAAGCACCACACGGTCAAGGCCCGGCAGATCCTTTACGATCTGAACCCCGGTAAAACCGGCTGCTTTCATCATTGTACTGACCGCCTCCCCCTGGGTGCAGCCGATCTCATACAGAAGCCATCCGCCTGGTTTCAGGTACCTTCCGGCCTCTGCTGTGATCTTTCTGTAAAAATAAAGCCCGTCTTCCATTCCGTCAAGGGCCTTCCTCGGATCATGAAGGCGGACTTCTTCCATCAGTGTTTCAATTTCTTCTGTTGCGATATAAGGCGGGTTTGAAATAAGGATATCATATTTCCCACTATCTTTTCCACCTTTTTCACAAAAATACGGTGCTGAGAACAGATCGCTTTCCACAAAATCCGCCCGGTTCTCCACCTTTAGAATACCTGCATTCTTTTTTGCCACTTCCAGTGCTTCCGGTGAAACATCCACACCGATCCCACAGGCATCCTGCCGTTCCAGAAGAAGGCTGAGCAGGATGCAGCCGGAGCCGGTACACATATCCAGGATCTCCGGTTTTTCCACATCCCCAAGGTGTTTCAATGCCTCTTCCACCAGAGTCTCCGTATCCTGTCTCGGGATCAGCACGTTTTCGTTTACATAAAACTCATAGCCCATAAAAAAAGCCTGATGAGTCAGCTGCTGTACAGGAATATGTCCTGCCCGCCTGTCGATCAGCGTAAGATACTCTGCTGCGGTCTCATCAGACACCGGTTCATCTCCATGCGCAAAATAATATGCCCGATTCTTTCCGGTCTTAAATTCCAGAAGGAGCCAGGCATCCAGCCCGGCTTCTTCCAATCCGTTATCTTTCAGTATTGTTGTACCTTTTTTCAGAAGGGACTCAAGAGTCTGCATTTTCTGTCTCCTCTGTCTCATATGGAATGTCCAAGTCAAATTCCTCTTTCAGATAGGCTCTCCAATCAAAAACAGCCTCAACTGCTTTAATGGCTACCTCTGCCATATCTGCAGCAGGCTCCTTTGTGGTGAATTTCTGCATGGCAAGACCTGGTTTACTCATAATGTCCGCAAATTTACTGTCTGTTCTTCCTGCCCACTGGATGATCTCAAAGGAAATCCCCGCAACTACCGGTACCATGAGAAGTCTTCCCAGCAGTCTCACCCAGTAAAACGGCACCGCCACAAACATAAAATGCAGCACAATACTTACCAGCATGACCAGAAACAGAAAGCTTGTTCCACAGCGCTTATGAAGCCTGGAGCTCTTTAACACATTCTCTACCGTCAGAGGCAGACCATGCTCCACACAGTTGATACATTTGTGCTCCGCACCGTGATACATAAATGTCCTCTGGATATCCTTCATTCTGGAGATCAGGAACATATATCCCATAAACAGTGCCAGCTTCACAAAGGCTTCCACTATGGTGACCAGAAATTCCGAAGCACCTACCCCTCGGATCAGACTGGCCAGTACATACGGAAGAAACATAAAAGCAGCCACAGAAACCACCATGGAGATAGCTACCGTAATGTAAAGAAGCCACTTGAACTGCTTATCCTCTTTGGCTTTTTTTGCAGAACGCTCTTCTTCTGTAAGCTGCTCATTCTTCCTGGCTGTTTCCTCATCTTCCTCGTCTCCTGCGATCTCCGCAGAATACATCAGGCATTTCGTGCCTACCACAAGAGAATCCACAAAGCTTACCACACCACGGATGATCGGTTTCTTCAGAAATGCGTGATTTCCGAAGATACATTTATAATCCTCTACCTTCAGCTCGATCTCCTGGTCCGGGCGGCGCACTGCGATAGAATATTTGTCCTTGTGGCGCATCATGATGCCTTCCATGACCGCCTGTCCGCCGATATTCGATGATCTCATTCATTCTCTCCTGTGCAAATTAAAAATTTTTCAGTTAAAGAAAGGTTGAGATTTCCCAACCTCAACCTTCTCATTTCCTGTATTCGCAATAATTACTTATTCAGGCCGTATTTCTTGTTGAACTTATCGATACGTCCACGAGCCTGTGTAGCCTTCTGCTGTCCTGTGTAGAACGGATGGCATTTGGAACAGATCTCAACATGGATGTCCTCTTTAGTAGAACCTGTTACGAAAGTGTTTCCGCAGTTGCAGGTTACAGTTGCCTGATAGTAGTTCGGATGGATTCCTTCTCTCATGATTTTCACCTCTCTATATATTTAATATTATTCGTATTCAATTGACGAATTCCATTTTAAACAGCTTGCTAAGTATAACATAGCTTTCCCTAAAATGCAAGGACTTTATAAAAATTTCTGTTTCTTTACAGTCTGTACCAGTTCTGCATTGTTCCTGGTTCTGGCAAAGGTATTCAGGATCTGTTCTACTGCCTCATCCGCTTTCATTCCGTTGAGAGCTTTTCGCATAATATAAACCGCTTCCTGTTCATCCTTGCTGAGAAGCAGATCCTCTCTTCGGGTTCCGGATTTCTGGATATCAATGGCCGGGAATACCCGTTTCTCCTGTAATTTACGATCCAGGACAAGCTCCATATTACCGGTTCCCTTGAACTCCTCATAAATAACATCGTCCATCTTGCTTCCGGTATCCACAAGTGCGGTTGCCAGAATCGTCAGGCTTCCGCCCTCGCGCATATTACGGGCTGCGCCAAAAAATCTTTTGGGCATATGGAGAGCCGCCGGGTCAAGACCACCGGATAAGGTTCTTCCGCTTGGCGGGATGATCAGATTATAGGCTCTGGCAAGTCGTGTGATCGAATCCAGAAGAATGATCACATCCTGTTTATGCTCTACAAGACGGCGCGCACGCTCCACAACCATCTCGGAAACTCTCTTATGATGTTCCGGAAGTTCATCAAATGTAGAATAGATCACTTCCACATTCGGTCCCTGGATCGCCTCTCTGATATCGGTAACCTCCTCAGGACGCTCATCGATCAGAAGAATGATCAGATGCATATCTCTGTTATTCCTGAGGATAGACTTGGCAACGTCTTTCAGAAGGGTTGTCTTACCTGCCTTTGGCGGAGATACGATCATTCCTCGCTGGCCCTTTCCGATAGGACTGATCAGATCCACGATACGCATGGCCGTTGTACCGCCTGCACGCTCCATGACAAGTCTCTCATTCGGAAAGATCGGTGTCATATCTTCAAAATTATACCGTCTCTGTCCCTCACTCGGATGGAAACCGTTAATGGAAGATACGTAGAGAAGGGCACTGAACTTCTCTCCCTGGGTCTTGATGCGGATATTTCCCTGGATGATATCACCTGTCTTTAAATTAAAGCGGCGGATCTGGGAAGGAGAAACATAAATGTCGTTCTCGCCCGGCATATAATTCTCACATCGGATAAAGCCATATCCATCCGGAAGGACCTCCAGGATCCCGTTAGCCTTTTCACCACTGTCCAGCTGGGTGGATTCTGACGGGACATTCCCGTTCTCCCTTGTAGCTTCCCGGTTATATTCACGGTTGTACTCTCTGCGGATATTTGTGCTTCTGTGTTCCTGCTCATTCTTATCACTACGATATTCCTTCCGCTGCTCCTGAAGTCCTTCCCCTGCCGGACGGGTACGATATTCTGTTTTTTCCGAATCATAGCTTTTTTCTTTTACAGTATTTTCTGCCGGTGTACTTTTGTGTACTTCTTCGGGATTTCCTCTGTCAGACTCTTTGACGTCCTCCTCCAGCATCCGCTCGATCAGTGCCGGTTTTCTCAGAGTAGAAATTCCCTTCATCCCTCTCGCCTTTGCCAGATCCTTCAGCACCGCCAGAGATAATGATTCATACTTTTCTCTCATATTAAATCCTCTATTCTTAAATCTGATAAATTATATATTTGTTGTTTATGGAATCAGATACAACCTGACATGGCTGCACTTTTTTTGAATGAAAGCGTGTTTTCAGCTTATGTTTCATTATACACACCTTATAGAGTCTATTGCAAGAAATATTTATCGACATTTTTTTTATACTTTTCTCACAAAAAAGAAAAAAATCTGCCCGGGAGATCTCTTCCCGGACAGATCCAACGTTCCTGTATGCTTCTTTTTTAGCTCCAGAACGGTCCGTATATATCCATGACCCTCTGGATACGTTCATCGGTAATTTTATTCAGAGCCGCCACGATCGCTGCATACGTTTTTGGTCTCTGTCTCTTAAGTGTTGACGGACTTGTTACATACTCAAGCACTGATTCTGCAAAATATTCTGAACTGTTCTGCGTTGCATAGCTTCTGTTGATACCTGTAAATTTGGATTTTTCGCTGTTATAAACTGCGGCAAAATCACTTGTTCTGTCTACGTTTCCCGCAACAAAAGCAAGGAAATGTCCCAGTTCATGGTAGATTGTCTCATTCTCAAAACGAAGGATGATGCTTCTTGAATGTGCGTTAAAGCAGCCTCCGTAGTTAACAGACGGATCGATCGTTACAGTAAATCCAAGCTTCTTGTAGGCTTTGAGCACCCTGCTGTCCATCTTCGGTGCAATGGAAGCAATATTGCTTACTGAATATTTGCTGTCCATGCTGATGCTTTCTACTTTTTTTGTGGAAGCTGCATTCGCTTTGCCGGCAGTAGCTGAAGCCGCCATGACTGTTGTGGTCGTCTGAATGGTTGTAGTTACTTTCCGTGTCTGAACGGCTGTTTTTGATTTCTTTGTGTATTTCTGTGTTGTTGCAGTCTTAACTGTCTTTAATGTTTTTACGGTTGTATTTCTGTTTGTTTTCTTTGTGGTCGTACTCTTCTTATTGGTAGTCGGAAGCTTCTTGGTATAAGTCTTGGTCGCCGCTTTTTTCAGCCTAACTTTTTTTCTGGTTGTCTTGGTATTTGAAGTCGTTTTGGTAGTCACCTTCGGTTTTGAAGCAAGTGGAGTGTCGTCCTCTGTGATGGTAGTCTCCACTACCGGATCTGTAAAATCCGGAAATTCCGGAACCTGTGACGACTGCCAGACATTAAAGCCACCTGCCAGTACAATAACAGCTGCAAGGCATCCTGCTAAAGCTTTTTTCCTGCCTGTAAAAATTTTATGGATATCTGTTCTTTTCATATCATTCACACCTTTCTGAAAGCCGACGTTTCAGTTTCCAACCTAAACCGGATTTTAGGCATCAAAAAAGCCGCTTATTCTAACGAAATAAACGGCCGCATTAACACACAGATTCTTGTTCATAGATGTTATCTGAATACGTCATTAAATCGGAATTTAATGCGGCAACCGGCTGTCATAGTCATCCTTCGGACCTTAGACCCATGGCTTTGCGTCCCTGTCTTTCAACAGGTTTGCCTTTATACGTATAGTATATGTTTTTTCCCCTGAAATGTCAACATTTTCCACTGCATTTTGAGCCCTGCTCCTGTCTTTTTTTCACGGAATCTGCTATACTGTTCAAAAAGAAAGCATGATATAACAGGAGAACGGAAACAATGTCAAAATTTTTACCAGTCCGTCTCTTTTTTGTATGGCTGCTTTTCGGAATCCTGCTGGCAGGCTGTGGAAATTCTCCTTCCTCCGATGAAGAACCTCCGGTATATTCTCCGGCCAGAGTCCTCACCCCGGAGGCCCCCGGCAAAAAAACACTGGGCAGTTCCCCTCTGATCCTGGATATTTCCAATCAGGATCAGGGGTATCTGACTGCAGAATCCGATTCCGATGATTCCCGCATGAACATTCAGCTTACTGCTCCCTCCGGTGTGGTCTATTCCTATTTTCTGGAACCTGATGAACAGACGGTACTTCCTTTTTCCGAAGGCTCCGGTGAGTATCTCATCACCTGCTATCAGCAGATTGATGGAAACCAGTATGCCGCCCTTTACACGGAAACGCTCACAATAAAGCTTCAGAATGAATTTCTTCCGTTTCTGTATCCAAACCAGTACGTGGACTTTTCTTCCAAAAGTGAAGCCTGCAAACTGGCAGCCTCTCTTGTCAAAGAAGACATGACCGATATCGACATCCTGAAAACCTTCTATACATATGTTACCAGTCATATTTCCTACGATTATGACAAAGCTGATTCTGTCGAAGCCGGTTATCTTCCTGATGTAGATGATACTTTAGGCACCGGCACGGGGATCTGTTTTGATTACGCTGCACTGACTACTGCAATGCTCCGCAGCCAGGACATTCCCTGCAAGCTTCAGATCGGCTATTCCGGTGATGTAAAGCATGCATGGATCGATGTTTATATCCGTGGCAGAGGCTGGGTGACAAAGGCAGTATCTTTTGACGGAGACACTTGGAAGCTGATGGATCCCACCTTTGACGCCAACAGTGATGGTGATGAAGCGATCCAGGAATATATCGGTGATGAAAGCAATTATACGGTACAGTTCACGCGCTGACCCACTAAAGGAGACCTTATTATGAAAAACAAACTGACAGCCCGGGAATTATCCAGTTTCTGCGGGCAGATGGGAATGCTTCTGCATTCCGGCATATCCACAGCTGAAGGACTTCACATCCTCTGTGACGAAAGCAAGACCGATGCAGACCGGCAGATCCTCACACCCCTGATCCGTTCCGTGGAAGAAAACGGTTCTCTTTCCCGGGCTCTTGACGAATCCGGGATCTTTCCCACATCCATGACCGCCTATGTCCGGACCGGTGAGGAAACCGGCTGCCTGGATGAGATCATGGAAAGTCTCAGTTCCCACTATGAACAGGAGGAAGAAATCTCAGGACAGATACGGTCTGCAGTCACTTACCCGCTGCTCATGCTTGGCATGATGGCTGTTGTGATCCTGGTCCTTCTGATAAAAGTCCTGCCGGTATTTCAACAGGTATTTAACCAGATGGGAATGGAAATGAACGGGGTTTCCCGGGGACTTCTGAATGCAGGCAACGTGATCAGCCGGTATTCCTCTGTTTTTCTGATCCTCGCCGCAGCCCTCATTGGCTGCATCCTGTTTTTCAGTCTTACGGAAAAAGGTCACAGCCTGCTGCGAAAAATGGCCATCCATCTCCCGTTTTTCCGTGAGATCCCGGTTGCCATGGATTACAGTCGTCTGACCCAGGGCCTTTCCCTGGGGCTTCGGAGCGGACTTTCCCCGGAAACCAGCCTGGAGCTTACAAAGGATCTGATCTCACAGCCGGTGATACTCGAAAGACTCCGGAAGGCTTCCTCTATCCTGGATAGCGGAGAAACTTTTTCCAGGGCTCTTACAGAATCCGGTCTGTTCGGCGGCATGGAAGGCCGTCTCATCACGATATCCTTCTATTCCGGTTCCAGTGACGAAACCTTCCGCAGGCTTTCCCGGCAGTACACCGAAAGATCCATAGATCTGATCTCACAGGCAGTCTCCATTGTGGAGCCTACCATCGTGATCCTGCTGTCTCTTCTTGTGGGGCTGGTCCTTTTATCCGTCATGATGCCGCTTCTGGGGATCCTCTCAGATTTTGCAATGTAAGGTGGTGACCGCATGGAACTTTTTGAAAGCCGCAGAACAAAATTTCTCAGAGCATTTTTTCTTCTCTTTCCGGCGCTGCTTCTGGTTTTATCCTGCACCTTGTTTGTGGCAGGTGTCAGCAGCACCTCCGACCAGGCCGTACACAAAGAACAGGATGCTCTGGAACAGGCACTAAAAAACGGTGCCATCCGCACCTATGCCCTCACAGGCACATATCCCGAAAGCCTGTCCCAGCTTCTCTTGGATTATCATATCACTTATGACAAAACCAAATTCGTAGTAGAGTATGTTCCTAACGGTTCCAATCTCCTGCCGTCTATCAGCGTGATCGCTCTGTCCGGCAGTGCGAAAGGAGGGAATGCCTCATGAATCACCGGAAGAACACCGGACATTCCGTTTCTTCTCTTTTTTCGCTTCTTCTTTTCGGTGTTTTTGTTCTGTTCCTTATACTGATGCTGCTATTTTCCGCCCGGATTTACCAGCAGACTGTGAAACAGACTGACTCCGATTCCGAGCTTGGGACCGCAGCAACTTATCTGACTACCAAATTCCGGCAGCACGACCGCGGCGATGAGATCTTTTCCGGTTCCCTGGATGATATTCCTGCCCTTTGTTTCCGGGACGATATCAAAGGAAAAGAATATATCACGTATATTTACCTGAAGAATGACAGTCTGATGGAGCTTTTCACTGCAAAAAGCTCTCAGGCCAGTTCCGATGCAGGAACCGTCATCTCACAGCTTTCCGATTTCCGGTTTTCGGAAATGGAAAATGGTTTTTACCACTTTTCCCTGGAAAGTACCACGGGAGTCCGCTCGGAATTCCTGCTTCATCGCACTGGCAAAAAGGAGGCATCATGAAAGAATCAAGACATAATTCCGGTACCAGCCTTTTTCTGATGGAAATGATCCTTGCCCTTTTGTTTCTGTCACTTTCCTCAGCTGCCTGCATCCAGATCTTCGCGGCAGCACGAAAAAACCGGCTCCAGGCAGAACAGTGGAACCAGATCCAGGCTCTCACAACCTCCGTGGGCGAGATACTGGAAGGCACTGACGGAACCGATGAACAGTTCCTCTCCCTGCTTCCGGGGGGCATCAAAAAGAACACCAACCTGATCTGGTATTATGACCGTAACTGGCAGAGTTGCTCTTCTGGAGAAGCCGCCTGTGAAATGATCCTGGAAACAGATATTTCTTCTTCAGAAAAATCCGGCGAGCTTTCTTTCCGGCAGCTTTCCAACTGCAGTGAGCTTTACCGGATCACCCTGCGTTTTCCTGTTGATGACTACAGAAGGGAGGCTGTACATTGAAACAGAAGCATACGTTTTTTGTAACTGTCGGCATTCCTTCCCTGTTTCTTATCTTCTCTGTGCTGTGTCTCTGTGTACTTGCTCTGCTTACTCTTGGAAGCTCCAGATCCAGTCTTAACACAGCCAGACATTCTATGAAACAGACCGAAAATTATTACACCGGCTGCGCAAACGCCACAGAAACCGTTTCAGAAATCCGTGATGATCTGGAGCAATACAGGGAAAAAGCTTCCGATGAGACCAGATATTTTTCCATGATACAAAAGCTTGCGGACACAAGAGACGATCTCAGCTGGGATTCCCACAGCCACACCCTTTCCTTTTCCGTTGGAATTTCCGAGACACAACAGCTTTCTGTAGTGCTTGAGATTTTTTACCCGCAGAAAAAAAGCTCTTCCGCTTATCAGATCCTGCAATGGAACACAGAGCTTACCGGATCCTGGCAACCTGACAACCACCAGAATGTATTTAAAGGAGAATAAACCTATGGATACCCCTATTCCTGAATTTTTAGCAGAAGCTGCCAACCGGCGTGTCTCTGATATCTTTATCATCGCAGGCCGCCCCCTGGCAGAAAAGATCGACGGTCATCTTTTGGACCGTGGTGACAGGCTGATGCCTGATCAGACAGAAAATTTACTCCGCACCATTTACGGCCTTGCGGAAAACCGCGATATATCCCGTCTTATGGAAACCGGTGATGATGACTTTTCTTTTTCCATTCCCGGTGTTTCCAGATTTCGTGTCAATGCCTACAAGCAGCGTGGTTCCCTGGCTGCCGTGATCCGCGTGATCGCCTTCCGGCTGCCGGATCCTGCAGAGCTTTCCATTCCCGAGGATGTGATGAACATCTCCGAATATACCCGTGGCATGGTCCTTGTTACCGGTTCTGCCGGAAGCGGTAAATCCACCACCATGGCCTGTCTGATCGACAGGATCAACCATACCCGGGAAGGCCACATCATCACTCTGGAGGATCCTCTGGAATATCTCCATCGCCATGATCGCTGTATCGTCAGCCAGCGCGAGATCTGTACCGACACCGAAAGCTATCTGACTTCTCTTCGTGCCACACTACGCCAGAGCCCGGATGTGATCCTTCTTGGAGAGATGCGTGATCATGAAACCATCCAGACTGCCATGACCGCTGCGGAAACCGGTCATCTTGTCCTTTCCAGCCTGCATACTCTGGGAGCAGCCAACACCATCGAACGCATCATGGACGTGTTTGAGCCATCCCAGCAGCATCAGATCGCCCTCCAGCTTTCCATGGTCCTTCAGGCTGTGATCTCCCAGCAGCTGATCCCGGATGTGGACGGACGCAACATTCCTGTTTTCGAGATCATGCGCCTGACTCCTGCCATCCGCAATATGATCCGCGACAATAAAGTACACCAGATCGAAGGCGTGATCTCCACATCCGGTCAAGAGCAGATGCGTTCTATGGACCAGAGCCTTCTGGAATTATATAAAAAAGGCCGTATCACCAGGGATACAGCTCTGAAATACGCTTTAAACGCGGACATGCTGAAGCGCAGACTTATGTAAGGATCTTCTCGGTATACCTCTGCCTGATATGTAAAAACACATAAAAAATCCCTTACCGATCTCTGATATGTTTCCGGAATACAGAACACATATCATTTTACAGATCCGGTAAGGGATTTCTTTATTTTCAATCCGATCTCGACCAAAAAGACATTCCTTCTCTGCGATCGATCAATGCACTACATTTCCTACAATTCCATAAGAAACAATATACATAATGGCACTTGCCATAAAAAGTCCGCACAGGATCGCAATGGAGGATTTTTTGATATCCACCTCAAGAAGAGAGGCGATCAGTGCACCTGTCCAGGCTCCTGTGCCCGGAAGAGGGATTCCCACAAACAGCAAAAGTCCAAGAAATTCATATCTCTTGATCTGGTCACTCTTTCCCATAGCTCTGTTTTCCAGCTTTGTGATCAAACCTCTGAACGTCTTTGTTTTTTTCATCCATTTAAAGATCTGCCGGATAAAAAGCAGGATAAACGGAATCGGAATAATATTTCCCACGATACAGATCGGCAGTGCCTTCGCAGCCGATATCTTCAGCAAAGAAGCTGCCAGAAGGCCGCCGCGAAGCTCCAGTATCGGGATCATAGAAATGATGAACACAGCTCCCTCGGGAGAGATAAACTGTGCAAGGTGGTGTGAAAACCATTGTACCAGTACTTCCATAGTACCTCCTTAATTGTTATTTCTGCAGATATTCCGTCAGGAATTCTACCAGCTTTTTCATCTCCTCATCGGTACCGATGGTGATACGGAGATGATTGTCGATCCTGTCCTTCGGGAAATATCTTACATAGATATGTTTCTCCCTCAGTGCTGCGAAAAGCTCTTTGGCCGGACAGCTCTCATGTGTGGCAAAGATAAAGTTGGATCTGGAATCCTGGAAGGAAAATCCAAGTTTCCTGAGCTCTGCCTTTGTCCACTCTCTTGTTGTAATGATCTTATGGCAGCATTCCTCAAAATATGCCTTATCCTCCATAGATGCCACACCAGCCGCGATGGTAGTACGATCCATGGTATAGGAGTTAAAGGAATATTTCACATCATTGAGATATTTGATCAGCTCCGGATTTCCGAAGGCATATCCGATACGCATTCCTGCCAGGGATCTGGACTTGGAGAAGGTCTGCACAACAAGCAGATTATCATATTTTTCGATCAGCGGCAGTGCGGATGCTGCTCCGAAATCCACGTACGCCTCATCTACGATCACGATACTCTCCGGATTCTTTGCCACGATCTCCTCGATCTCAGAAAGAGGCATTTCCACGCCGGTCGGTGCATTGGGATTAGGGAATACGATTCCGCCGTTTTCACGGAAATAATCTTCCTTACGGATATGGAACTCCTCATCTAATGCCGGGCGCTCATATGGGATCCTTAAAAGATCTGCCCATACATCATAGAAAGAATAAGTGATGTCCGGGAACAGGATCGGTTTCTCTGAATTAAAAAATGTGAGAAAACACATAGCCAGTACGTCATCGGAACCAACGCCTGTAAATACCTGCTCGTCCTTCAGGCCGTAGAACGCGGCAATACTGTGTACCAGGTCTCCTGCTGTCGGATCCGGATAAAGTCTCAGGGTATCGGCATCAAGGGCCTTCAGCGCCTTCTCCACACCCGGAGCCGGTGAATATGGATTCTCGTTTGTATTCAGTTTGATCATGCCGCTCTCATTTGGCTGCTCGCCAGGAGTATACGGCACTACTTTTCGTATATTAGCTTCCCATGGTTTCATGCTGTGCTTAACCTCCTATCATATTCTTTTGCTATTGTACTCACTGCGAAGACATTTGTCAAAGGGTAATACCACCTGCCTGGAAACAAAAAGACACCCGTACCGGGTTACAGAGTACGGGTGTCTGATATATTCTTCTTAATGAAGGGCTGTTTTGGTTCGTATCAGGCGCTTAAGATCAGATACGTGCTACGCCTGTTGCTTTTGCTGCCTCTGCTACTGCTTTTGCGACAGCCGGTCCGACTCTCTTGTCGAATGCCTTCGGAATGATATACTCCGGAGAAAGCTCCTCATCTGTGATCAGATCTGCAAGAGCCTTGGAAGCTGCGATTTTCATCTCATCGTTGATATCACTTGCTCTTACATCAAATGCACCACGGAAGATTCCAGGGAATGCAAGAACGTTGTTGATCTGGTTCGGGAAGTCACTTCTTCCTGTGGAGATAACCTTTGCTCCGCCTGCTTTTGCGTCATCCGGGAAGATCTCCGGTGTCGGGTTTGCGCATGCGAAGATGATGGCATCTTTGTTCATGGTCTTAACCATCTCTGTTGTAACTGCTCCAGGAGCGGAAACACCGATAAATACATCCGCGCCAACCAGCATCTCTGCAAGAGATCCCTGTTTCTTCTGAAGGTTTGTGAGCTTGCTCATCTCTTCCTTAACCGGGTTCATTCCTTCTGTACGTCCCTCATAGATGGCACCCTTTCTATCGCAGAGTGTAACATCCTTGAAGCCTGCTTTCAGAAGAAGTCTGCAGATAGAGATAGCAGCTGCACCTGCACCGTTCATAACGATACGAACATCCTCTTTCTTCTTTCCGACAACCTTCAGAGCGTTTGTCAGACCTGCAAGTGTGATAACTGCAGTTCCGTGCTGGTCATCGTGGAAGATCGGAATATCACATTTCTCTTTCAGTTTTTTCTCGATCTCAAAGCATCTCGGAGCGGAGATATCCTCAAGGTTAACACCACCGAAGGATCCGGAGATCATGTAAATAGTATTTACGATCTCGTCTACATCATGGCTCTTAATGCAAAGCGGGAATGCGTCTACATCGCCGAATGCTTTGAAAAGTACACATTTACCTTCCATTACAGGCATACCGGCTTCCGGTCCGATGTCACCAAGACCAAGAACTGCGGAACCGTCTGTTACAACAAGACACATATTCCATCTTCTTGTAAGCTCGTAGGATTTATTGATATCTTTCTGGATCTCAAGGCAAGGCTGAGCTACACCTGGTGTATATGCAAGAGAAAGGTCGTCTTTATTCTCAACCGGCACTCTTGTAACAACCTCGATCTTACCTTTCCAATCTCCGTGCAGTCTTAATGACTCTTTTGCATAATCCATTTTCTTTTCCTCCTTGGATAATTATGATATATTTCATTTCAAAAGGATTACCTGAATTAATAATTACCATTGAAGAATTTACTGTCCTTCGGAAGCTCATAGCCTTCAAAATAAGAGCCAAAATCAAGCTTCAGATAACTGCAGAGATCAGCAAGCTCTACCATGGTATTGTCGTTGACCGGAATGCCATTCTCTTTTCTGTCTTTTTCAGCAGCTACCTCTTTCTCGCCGTGTGTATAGATCCTGTCCTGACCGTCTGCCTTCGGACTCTCCCGAAGTGCCTCAAGATATTCTGAAAAATGCTTGCGGATCGCATCCGGATCTCCGAATGCCGCCGGGTTGATCGCCATAAATCCATGGCAGATACCGGTCTTATCCGGGAATGTACAGCATTTGTCGGAGGTAACGCCCATGGAAAGAATAGAGCTGAACAGCTCACAGAGCATTCCATAGCCATATCCCTTATGGCTTCCGCTGACTTCCTCGTTTCCACCAAGAGGCATGATTCCGCCGCCCTTCTTGGCTACGATGTTTGCAAGTACATCCGGTGCATTATTGCTGGCATGACCGTTTTTGTCAAGTGCCCAGCCATCCGGAAGAGGCTTGCCCATCTTATTATACATTTCCAGTTTACCTCTGGTTACAACTGTTGTGGAACAGTCAAAGAAAAACGGATACGGGTCTGCAGGCATAGCGACTGCGATCGGGTTGGAGCCCAGCATAGCCTTTCTTCCGAAGGTCGGTACCATGATCGCCTCGGAGTTGGTACATGCCATTCCAAGAAGTCCTTCATGGCAGGCCATGTTCGCATAATATCCTGCAATACCGAAATGATTGGAATTTCGTACACTTACGATTCCCACACCAGTTGTCTTTGCCTTCTCAATTGCCTTTTCCATGGCAAAATGGCTGATCAGCTGGCCCATTCCGTTATGTCCGTCTATCACAGCAGAAATCGGTGTTTCAAAAACAACTTCCGGTTTCGCCTGGGGATGAATAGTCCCCTTCTCGATTCCTTTATGGTAACGAACCATCCTCTGCATTCCGTGGCTCTCGATCCCATACAGATCAGCAGTCAGAAGAACATCTTTAATGATGCTTCCTTCTTCCTCAGAAAAGCCAAACGCTTTAAAAACGTCTCCGCAGAAATGGTTCAGTGTGTCATAACTCCATTTTACATATCCCATAATCGCAAGTCCTTTCTCCTGATATTTCCGGCAGGTTACCGCCCACGCTGTGGCCTGCTGCATATTTTATATGATACTGCAGGGATACAGTAACCTTCATCCTGTGCTGTCTCGTCTTATGCTGTCTCGTCTTATGCTGTCCTGCCTCATGCTATCTTACCTTACGCTGTCTAGTCTCATGCTGTCCCAACTTACGCTGTCTCATCTTATGCTGTCTCGTCATGAAGCCTTCAGGATGCTGCCATAATATCAAACTTTTTTGGTATTACCAATACAGTCCCTATTATAGCACGTGGTCTTACCAAAATCAATAGTGGTCTTACCAGATTAACGGGATTTTTACTGAAATTTTATTTAATTTTTTCAGGTGGATCAGCGATGAAATACAAGGCTGTTCTCCCCCTGCTGCTGCGCAATCTCCAGTATATATTTCTCAATGGTTTCCATATGTTCGCGCATCAGCTTCTCCGCCTGGTTCCGGTCTCCGGAAATAATGGCTTCCACCAGCCTTCTGTGCTGCTCATCCACCTCCAGAGCGGAATTATGTTTCTGCATAATATAGGCTCGGGTGCCGGAAATGATCTCCTCAGTCAGCTGCGCTGCCGCATCCAGAACATTATAGATCATAGGATTCCCTGCGATCCTGCCAATCTTCGTATGAAGCTTCTTATCAAGACCTGCACGGGCTTTCTCGTCCTCTGAGCTCTCCAGCTGTGCCAGGATGGAACGTAGATCTAATGCATCCTTCTCCGTACAATTCCCGGCTGCAAGAAGCGCAGCCTCCTGCTCCAGCGCAGAACGAAGTTCCTGTACCTGCTGTACATGGCTGTTATTCAGCTGAAAAAGAAGGGCCAGTGGTGCAGAAAGCCACTGATCCATATTCTCGGTAATATAGTTGGCTCCGCCGCGGACCGTTGTGACAATTCCCATCAGCTCCAGTGCCCGCAGGACTTCACGGACAGCAGGTCTGGAAACTCCCAGTGATTCTGCCATAACACGTTCCGCAGGTAAAGTGTCCCCCGGCTTCAGTTTTCCCCGCCGGATATTTTCTATGATCTGCGCTAATATTCCGTCAAATGCTCGTTCTTCTGTAATCTTTGTAAACATGTCGTCCGTTTCGGCCGCCTTCCTTTATTATTGTGTTGCCTTCCTTTACATAAAAATCCCGGAATATAGACAAGTGGATATTTACCATTCTCAGTCATCATGCAGTTCTGCACCAGATGATCGCTCTGCAGCCATTCAGCCAGTCTGTGCATTTTGACTATTTGCCCTCTCTATTTTCCGGACTTTTATAGTAAATATTATACGATAATTCCCCAATTTAATCAATAGTAAATAATAAATTGGTAAGACATATTATTTTGTTACTGTCCACTGGTAATATTCCGCGAGGTGTTTTTTGTGAACGAAGGTCACAGAAAACCCGAGACATACCGTGCGAATTTATGCGATTAGCATAAATTCTGTGCATCGCGAAGCGTGTTACTGAGAACGGAGTGAACAGTAA
>NZ_WQQD01000029.1:0-90302 GCF_018785605.1 Blautia sp. MCC270 | reverse complement strand
TTGCAATGTATAATTCTTTTTTACCATACATTGCAATCTTTTGGAATACTATGTTCTAACTAAATGGCATTGGCCCGTTTTTCCCCCTCGCGCTCCCCCTTTCCGGGCACGCTTTTTGGAAGCGTACGTTGTGGTGTGTGATACGTTATTGATAGGGTGATGGATTTGACGGTATCGGGAATTCAAGGTTGAGCCGATGAATGAGGGCGGACGAGAAAGCGGCCCGCATAGCGGTCCTGTTCCCTGATATGAGATTTATATTCTGTGATATTTAACTGAATTAAATAAGTCCCCTGCAGAGTTGCGAAAAGCAATAAGCAGTGGGTGAGGACTTGCTTGTATCAGGAGAAGTGCAGGCTCTATCTGATAAACTTCGGAGCAGTTATTCAGTTATGAGCAAGTAGCGAAGCGGATTGCGAATATCCGCTTGACCTGAATCAAGAAAGCATATCAGTTACTTATATCGGCACAACCTGCAATATCCAACATCGTAGAATCCATCACCCCGTCAGAAAAGTAACACATTCCACAACACAGAACAGCGGCGTGGCCGGGAGGGGAGGAGCGCGAGGAGGGGACGATGGCCTTCGCAACTATGAATGCTTCCCCTCCTCGCACCTGCCGCATGCGAAATGCTCCCCCTGGAAAGGGAAAACCGCATGCGAAATGCTCCCTCCCGGAAAGGGATTCACTTCCAATTAATTTCATGCTAGAATAAAAAAAGAATAATAAGAAAAACAATAACAAGAAAAAATAATCAGGAAAAGAGGAAATCACATCATGGTAAAACAGAATATCGTCTTCGTAGAAAACACTCCGGGAAGTCTTCAGAAAGTCACAAAGATCCTTGCAGAGAATCAGATCGACATCTACGGCTTCGGCTGTTTCGATGCACCGGAGTTCGCAAACTTCCGTATGGTATGTGATGATCCGGAAAAAGCAGACCAGATCATGGCAGAAAACGGATATATGACCCGTATTACTCAGGCTATCCTGGTAGATCTTCAGGATGAGATCGGCGGTCTTGACAAGCTTCTCAGCGTCATGGGCGACAGCAACGTAAACCTTCATTACATTTACACCTTTTTCCACAGAGGTTTGAAAGTCCCGGTAGCGATCATGCACTGTGAGGATCTCCTTGTTGCAGAGAGCGTTCTTCGTAACAATGGATTCAAGGTTCTGGATCGTCTGGTAGATCCGGATGGAGTTGAAGAAGCGTAAGGATATATTCCGGAAAATGACAAACAGGAATGACGTATTCACGTATTGAAGTTTTGACAGGGCAATGCTACAATAAAAGAGCGTGTCAGGAAACAGGAAAAACGTTTCCGGGCACGCTCTTATTTACATGTATAACGAGCTGTGGCGAGATTCTGATGAGTGCTGTACAGATCGGAGAAGTAGGCACAGCTGCGTTTATAACGGAATGTACATACAATGGAGGAAATCGATGAAAAGAGAAAGTTTCAGAAAAGGTATGAAGGATGGGGTTCCCATCGCTCTTGGATATTTTGCGGTATCCTTTACCTTTGGCATGATGGCTGTTGCCGGCGGCTTGAGTATCTGGCAGGCAGTTCTGATCTCCCTGACCAACCTGACATCGGCCGGTCAGTTTGCGGGACTGGACATTATTTTTGCGGGAGGCTCCATGTGGGAGATGGCAATGACCCAGCTGATCATCAACCTGAGATACTGCCTGATGTCATTTTCCCTGTCCCAGAAATTCCGGCGTGAGGAGTCCGGTATCCTGAAATACATCGCTGCTTTTGGTATCACCGATGAAATTTTCGGGATCAGTGCGGCTCAGGAGGGAAAGGTCAGTGTATTTTATAATTACGGAGCCATGTGCGTGGCAATTCCCGGATGGACTCTTGGAACTCTGGCAGGGGGAATCTCCGGAAGCCTTTTGCCGGATTTTATGCTTAGTGCGTTGAGCGTTGCCATTTACGGAATGTTCCTGGCCATCATCATCCCGCCGTCCAAAAAGAGCAGACCGGTTCTTGGGGTTGTTGCGGCATCCATGGCAGTCAGCACTGTTTTTGCGGTGACACCGGTGTTAAAACAGGTATCATCCGGATTTATGATCATTATTACAACACTTCTGGTAGCAGGCCTGGCGGCTTATTTCTGCCCGCTGGAAGAGAAAGGGGAAGCCGTTCATGAGTCATAATGTATATCTCTATATCCTGGTGATGGCAATTGTCACCTATCTCATCCGTATGCTGCCCCTTGCTCTTGCAAAAAACGAGATCAGAAGCCCGTTTGTCAAGTCCTTTCTGTATTATGTGCCATATGCCTGTCTGGCAGCCATGACCTTCCCGGCCATCCTGAAGGCCACAGACAGCATCATCTCCGGTGCAGCAGGTTTCCTGGTAGCAATTATTGCTGCATATAAGGAAAAAAGCCTGATCACAGTAGCCCTGTTGGCATGTGCGGCGGTGTTTATCGTGGAGAGGGTTCTGGTATTTATCTGAAAAGTATAATACGCAGGAGGGAGCTTCGAAAAGCTCCCTCCATTTTCATTTATTCACCTAAAAATCCAAGATCGATCTCTCCGTCAAACACCGTAGTTGCAGGTCCTGTCATATATACAAGGTTTTCATCTCTTTCCCAGGAGATGTTTAAGTCTCCGCCAAGAAGCTGTACAGTAACCGGCTTGCTGCCGTCAACCTTGTCATTGAGGATGGAAGCTACCGTAACTGCGCAGGCGCCTGTGCCGCAGGCAAGGGTTTCTCCGGAGCCACGCTCCCATACACGCATCTTTACGGTGTGGCGGTCGATCACCTGAACAAACTCAGTGTTGACTCTGTCCGGGAAGCATACGTGATTTTCAAAGGACGGGCCGATCTTTTCCAGGTCAAGGCTGTTCACATCGTCTACGTAGATGATGGCATGAGGATTACCCATGGAAACTGCGGTCATGTGATATTCTTTTCCGTCGACGGTGATGGGAGCGTCGATCACCTGCTCGGTTTTGGCAACCACCGGGATCTCTTTTGCAGTGAGGATCGGGGAGCCCATGTTGACTTTTACCATGGAGGCCTTGCCGTCGCGGATAGTAAGATCCACATATTTGATACCGCTTCTTGTGGCGATGCTTAAAGAAGTTTTGTCCACAATGCCGTGGTCATAGACATATTTGGCAACGCAGCGGATACCGTTTCCGCACATGGCACCCTGAGAGCCGTCCAGATTGTACATATCCATCTCGCAGTCTGCAATCTCAGACGGGCGGATCAGGATCAGACCATCGGAACCAATGCCAAAATGACGGTCGCTGACAAATTTTGCCACTGCGGCCGGATCCTTAACAGTCTCCTCAAAACAGTTTACATATACATAATCGTTTCCAATGCCGTGCATTTTCGTGAATTTCATAATAGTAGCCTCCTCTTGTTTCTGAATATTATACTTGCTTTTTCTGTTGGAGCACAAGACCCACATGAAAAAAACACGCAGGTTTTTTCCATTTGTTGCCTTTAATAGTATAGTATATTGGACAATTGTTATCGAAAAGTGAATTTTCCCTGTGAAATTCCCATAAATTACAGGTGGATTTTCGGATTTATGGGTTTTATATGCTTGCATTTTGTCAGAAACATGGTATCATAAAACAAAGTAATATGCATGGAGATGTATAATTATGCTGTACATTACGAATTGGACTGACAGAAGCAGAGAGACAGTTAACGTAAAGTACATAGAATTCAGGAGGAAGAAAAAATGAAGAGAAAATTTATGGCACTTGCACTTGCAGCAGCTATGACAGTTTCTATGACATCCGCTGTTTTTGCAGCAGATGAGATCAAGAGCGCAGATGATCTGGAGGGTAAGAAGATCGGTGTTCAGCTTGGAACAACCGGTGATGCAGACGCTACAGAGGTTAAAGACGCAACAGTAGAGAGATACAACAAAGGTAATGACGCTGTTATGGCTCTGAAACAGGGTAAGATTGACTGCGTAGTGATCGACAGCGAGCCTGCCAAGAAATTTGTTGAGAAAAACGATGATCTTGAGATCGTTGAGGATATTTTTGACAAAGAGGAGTATGCAATCTGTCTTTCCAAAGATAATGCAGACCTTACCAAAGAGTTCAACGAAGCGCTGAAGGAGCTGAAGGATGACGGAACTCTGGATTCCATCAGAGATAACTACATCGGTGATGATGCAGGTAAGACACCGTATGAGACTCCTAAGGATGCAGATCACTCCAAGGGAACTCTTACCATGGCAACAAACGCAACCTTCCAGCCATACGAATACTATGACGGAGATAAGATCGTAGGTATTGATGTTGATATCGCTCAGGCTGTCTGCGACAAGCTTGGATATGAGCTGAAGGTCGAGGATATGGAGTTTGATGCGATCGTAAATTCTGTTAAATCCGGAAAAGCTGATTTCGGTGCTGCAGGAATGACAGTAACAGAGGATCGTAAAAAGAGCGTTGATTTCACTGATCCGTACACAACTGCAGAGCAGGTTGTTATTGTAAAGAAATAATTTTGCATAGAGAAATCAGAGGATTCTGAACGGATAAGCTGAGAAACAGATATTCGTTGCAGGGTTCAGTAGCGAATGATCAGGTTCCGGATATCCGGGTATGTTTTCCGGATTTCGGAACCTGTAGTTTTGGAAAGGGTGGAAATTTTGAGTCTTATTGAACAGTTTCAGTTTAACTTTCTGGACGACAATCGCTGGCAGTTCATTTTGTCCGGTCTGAAAAATACCATCATCATTACTTTTTTTGCTGTACTTCTTGGTATTTTTCTGGGATTTGTCATTGCTATTGTCCGTTCTACACATGATAAGACAGGTAAGCTTAAGATCCTTAATGTGATCTGTCGTGTTTATCTGACTGTGATCCGTGGCACCCCAACGATGGTACAGCTGCTGATCGTATTTTATGTTATTTTTGCAACCATAGATCCGGGTAAGATAGTTGTTGCCATTATCGCCTTTGGTATGAACTCTGCTGCATACGTGGCTGAGATCGTCCGTTCCGGTATCATGTCTATTGATCAGGGACAGTTTGAGGCAGGACGGAGCCTGGGTCTTAACTATACACAGACTATGATCAAGATCATTCTTCCGCAGGCGGTCAAGAACATCCTGCCGGCCCTTGGAAACGAGCTGATCGTACTTTTGAAGGAGACATCCATCAGTGGTTATATCGGACTTATGGATCTGACCCGTGGCGGAGACATTATCCGAAGCCAGACCTACAGTGCACTGTTCCCGCTGCTGGTAGTAGCTGCGATCTATCTTGTGATCGTTTGTTTTCTTACCTATCTGGTAGGAAGACTTGAAAGGAGGCTGAGAACCAATGAGCGTAAGTAATGAAGTGCTTCTGGATGTACAGGGACTTGAAAAGGCCTATGGCGGCAATCAGGTTCTCAACGGGATCACCACACAGATCCGCAGAGGTGAAGTAGTAGCCATTATCGGACCATCCGGCTGTGGTAAATCTACATTCCTCCGTTCCCTGAATCTCCTTGAGGAGCCGACCGGGGGAAAAATCCTCTTTGAGGGAACCGACATCACAGATTCCAAGGTGGATATCAACCGTCATCGTCAGAAGATCGGAATGGTATTCCAGCAGTTTAATCTTTTTCCACATAAGACAGTAAAAGAGAACATTATGCTCGCACCTGTGACTCTGAATCTTATGAGTAAGGAAGAGGCTGAAAAAACGGCACTGGAGCTTCTGGAGCGAGTAGGTCTTCCGGATAAGGCAGATTCCTATCCGGACATGCTTTCCGGCGGTCAGAAGCAGCGTATCGCCATTGCAAGATCTCTTGCTATGAACCCGGACGTGATGCTGTTTGATGAGCCTACATCTGCTCTTGATCCGGAGATGGTAGGAGAGGTCCTGGAACTGATGCAGGAGCTTGCAAGATCCGGCATGACCATGGTTGTGGTAACTCATGAGATGGGCTTTGCCCGCGAGGTGGCAACCAGAGTCCTCTTCATTGATGAAGGAAAGATCCAGGAAGAAAATTCTCCTAAGGAATTCTTTGCAAATCCAAAGAATAAGAGACTTCGAGAGTTTCTTTCAAAGACATTATAATGACATTATAAATATAAGAATATTAAAAACGGATGCTTTATCCTCCTGTGGAAATGCTGCAGGAGATAAAGCATCCGTTTTTTGTAGTGCTAGTTGCAAAAAAATCTTTTTTCTTTCCGCTGCTCAGTGGATTTCTTCACCGGCAGTTTTCTGTGCGGCTTTTATTTCGTTGTAACAGTATTTGATGATAGATTTTCTGGTTATGATCCCGATGAAGGAGCCCTGGTCATCTACCACCGGTACGAAGTTCTGATTAATGGCGCGATCCAGGAGATCTTCCATATTGGAATCTGCATGGACTGGTTTATAGGTGGCACGGCGTGGGATCGCCATGATCGGGATTCCCTCTGTTTCCTTGATGTCGTGGATATCTGCACGGCGCATGCCCCAGAGGAGATCTCCCTCTGAGATGGTGCCGAGATATTTGCCGTCCATGGTGAGGATAGGAATGCAGGAGTACTTGCGGTGCTCCATTTTTTCGAGGGTCTGGCGAAGAGTTTCATCCTCAAAGATGTAGGCTACTTCGCTTTTGGGAATCAGAAAAAACAGAATGTTCACGTTATTACCTCATTTCCGCGAAAATTATAAATAAATCTGTAGGCTGTTTTAGAGAAGCTGAAGTCCGTGTGTCTCTGCAGCATCTGTGATCTCCTTCGGCCAGAGAGAGACATGTACTTCTCCGATGTGTGCTTTACGAAGGAAGAACATACAGATCCTGGACTGTCCGATACCACCACCGATGGTGTACGGAAGCTCTTTGTTCAGGATTGCTTTCTGGAATGGAAGCTCTCTTCGGTCATCACAGCCTGCTTCGGTAAGCTGGCGGTCAAGTGCGTCCTCATCAACACGGATTCCCATTGAGGAAAGCTCAAGGGCAATGTCAAGTACCGGATAGTATACGAGGATATCACCGTTCAGTTCCCAGTCATCATAGTCCGGGGCACGTCCGTCGTGGCGCTCGCCGTTGGTGAGCATTTTTCCGACCTTCATAAGGAAGACAGCGCCCTTTTCACGGGTGATCCGATATTCACGTTCCTTCGGTGTGCAGTCCGGATACATGTCAAGAAGCTCCTGAGTTGTGATAAAAAAGATATCCTTCGGAAGGATCTCCTCGATGTAGTCATACTGTACAGCCATGTATTTCTCAGTTTTACGAAGGACACTGTAAATGGTGCGTACGGTTTCCTTGAGAGTTTCAATGGAACGCTCTTCTTTGGAGATGATCTTTTCCCAGTCCCACTGGTCTACGTAAACAGAGTGGATATTGTCCAGATCTTCATCCCGGCGGATGGCTACCATATCTGTGTAAAGACCTTCTCCGTGAGAAAATCCGTATTTTTTCAGTGCGTAGCGTTTCCATTTGGCAAGGGAGTGTACGATCTCGGCGTTGCTTCCTTCGATAGCCTTGATATCAAAGCTTACCGGGCGCTCTACACCATTAAGGTTGTCATTAAGGCCGGATTCCGGTGCTACAAATGTTGGAGCGGATACTCGAAGAAGGTTCAGCTTCTGGGAGAGTGTCTGCTGGAAGAAATCTTTTACTGTTTTGATCGCAATCTGTGTGTCATGGAGGTTCAGGTCTGCATGATAGGTTGCGGGGATTGTGATTGTATTCATTATCGGCTCCTCCTGATGATTTTTAGGCTTATTGCTCTGTGGGGTATTATAGCAGAAAATGGGTGGAGTGGCAATATAATGAGAGGGGAAGTCTTTTGGGGTATCGTAGAAAAATGCTGGGTATTAAATGCCTGGTGTGATATACTGAAAAAAGAATGCTTATGTTTACGACGGAAATATAAATATCCGTTTTGACGGATAGAATGGAGGGAGCTTATGGCAGGTCAAAGGTGTCAGGTTTGTGGGGGTAAGGTTGTAAATGGCAGGTGTTCATTATGTGGGATGCCTTACAGAAATGATGAGGTGTTATATCATCTGAATGAGCCCCGGGAGATACATTATAAACATGCTTCCGCCAAAGTGCGGGATATGATGCGGCAGTATGGACAGGATGCTGATCAAACAACACAACATAACGGAAACGTAAACCGGAATACGAACATAAACCGGAATACGAATGCAAGCCGCAATACCGATTTGAATCGGAATCTAACCGGAAGCCGGAATACAGGTGCAGCAGCCGGACGTAAGACTGCAGTGGCAGTTAATACCAGGAATAAAACAACGGTGGGCAGAAATCGCGCAGAAGTTTTAGATCAGGGAAAAAAACAGCAAAAAAAAGATCAGAAAAGCAGCGGGGCAGGCTGGATCATATGGTTTATAGTGACACTGGCCATTCTGCTTCCGAAATTATGGGATTTTCTTGCAGACTGGATCGGAACGAATTTGTGAGAATATTTCTGCAGTGAGATCAGGCAGTGCTAAGTGTCTGTATTTTCGTGTATACAGAAATATCCCTTTTCTTTTCTCCTCAGCTGTGTTATACTCATGCCTAGCACAACATATAGATGAAAAACAATATATAGAGGATATAGGTACTATATATAGTATTTTGCATAGCGACTTATATATAGCACAGGGAGGGATGAGCAATGTTATATGTGATCAAGAAAGACGGGACAAGAGAGGAGTTTAATCCGCAGAAGATCGTGGCTGCCGTGAACAAATCCGCAGAGCGTATTCTTTATACTTTTTCAGACGAGGAGAAGGATTTTATCTGCCGTTTTGCCCAGGAGCATGCGGATTCCCTTGGAAAGAATGAGATCGAGATCCAGGAGATGCACAACATCGTGGAGGGGGCTCTGGAGCGTGTGAATCCGGCAGTTGCCAAGAGCTACCGTGATTATCGGAATTACAAGCTGGATTTTATCCATATGATGGATGATGTCTATACCAAGAGTCAGGCGATCCGTTATATCGGTGATAAAAGTAATGCCAATACAGACAGCGCCCTTGTTGCCACGAAACGAAGCCTGATCTTTAATGAGCTGAACAAGGAACTCTATCGGAAGTTTTTTATGAACCGTAATGAGCTTCAGGCATGTAAGGACGGCTACATTTATATTCATGACCAGTCTGCACGTCTGGATACCATGAATTGCTGTCTGTTCGATGTGGCAGCTGTTTTAAGTGGCGGTTTTGAGATGGGCAATGTCTGGTATAACGAGCCGAAGACTCTGGATACAGCCTTTGATGTTATGGGGGATATCATTCTCAGTACAGCAGCACAGCAGTATGGTGGCTTTACAGTGCCGGAGGTTGATAAGATCCTGGCACCGTATGCAAAGAAGAGCTATGATAAATATATTTCCGAATTTATGAAATACTCGGATGAGAGCTGGAGTGGCCGTGAGGAGAGAGCTATTGAGTATGCTCTTGATAAGGTCCGCAGGGATTATGACCAGGGCTGGCAGGGAATTGAGTACAAGCTGAATACAGTCGGTTCTTCCAGAGGTGATTATCCGTTTGTTACGGTGACACTTGGTCTCGGAACCGAGCAGTTTGAGAAGATGTGTACGATTTCCCTTCTTGAGGTCCATCAGGGAGGACAGGGTAAGGCCGGACACAAGAAACCGGTACTTTTCCCGAAGATCGTATTCCTTTATGACAAAGAGATCCATGGTCCCGGAAAGTGCTGTGAGGATATTTTTGAGGCTGGTGTGGAGTGTTCCTCCAAAACCATGTATCCGGACTGGCTGTCTATGTCCGGCGCAGGCTATATTTCCAGTATGTACAGGAAATACAAGAAGGTCATCAGCCCGATGGGATGCCGTGCTTTCTTAAGTCCGTGGTATGAGCGTGGCGGTATGGAGCCGGCGGATGAGAATGATACGCCTGTTTTTGTGGGACGTTTTAACATTGGTGCGGTAAGCCTTCATCTTCCGATGATCCTTGCAAAGGCCAGAGCGGAGAGCAGAGATTTTTATGAGGTTCTGGATTTCTATCTGGAAATGATCCGTAACCTGCATATTCGCACTTACGAATATCTGGGACAGATGCGTGCATCCACCAACCCGCTTGCATATTGTGAAGGCGGTTTCTACGGCGGACATCTGAAACCGAATGAAAAGATTGGCAAGATCCTGAAGCCTATGACAGCTTCCTTCGGTATCACAGCGTTAAATGAGCTTCAGGAACTTTACAATGGCAAATCCATTGCCGAGGATGGGGCGTTTGCTCTGGAGGTCTTGAAATATATCAATGACAAGGTAAATCAGTACAAGAAGGAAGATGGTTATCTTTATGCGATCTACGGAACACCGGCAGAGAGTCTTTGTGGCCTGCAGGTAGAGCAGTTCCGTAAGATGTATGGAATCATTGAGGGCGTTTCTGACAGACCATATGTGAGCAACAGCTTCCACTGCCATGTAACAGAGGATGTGACTCCGATCGAGAAACAGGATCTGGAGGGACGTTTCTGGGAGCTCTGCAATGGCGGTAAGATTCAGTATGTACGTTATCCGATCGGCTACAATAAGGAAGCTATCCGTACACTGATCCGCAGAGCCATGGATCTGGGATATTATGAGGGAGTGAACCTTTCTCTTGCATACTGTGACGATTGTGGTCATGAGGAACTGGAGATGGATGTATGCCCTGTCTGCGGTTCCAGAAACCTGACCAAGATCGACCGTATGAACGGATATCTTTCCTACAGCCGTGTCCATGGAGATACCCGCCTGAATGAGGCGAAGATGGCTGAGATCGCAGAGCGAAAATCTATGTAAATGCTAGCTGTCCGATCAACTGTGGAACAGTGATCGGACAGCCAGACAATATAAAAATATCCCGCAGAGCTGCCGGTAAGACCAGCAGCCGTCTGCGGGATATTTTTATGTAAAGTGAAGTTTTATAGTTCACTTTGTATTCTGAGTCCGTAAAATGATCATTTAATGATAGTTCCGGTCTTCTCACGGTAGCCGTCTTTTGCATGGGCCATGTCTGTGATGATGGTACGGCGTCCGGTTCCCTTCTCCACGAAGGAAACACCTGCTTCGATCTTAGGAAGCATGGAGCCTGCCGCAAACTGTTTGCCGGCAATATATTTCTTGGCATCTTCTGTGGAAATAGTATCCAGATAAGATTCGTGATCCGTATTATGGTCAAGGCTTACTTTCTCGACGCTTGTAAGGATCATCAGAGTGTCAGCGTTCAGTTCTTCTGCAAGAAGTCCTGCTGCCAGGTCTTTCTCGATGATGGCGCTGGCACCATTCAGCTGAGTTCCCTGCTCAAGAACCGGGATTCCGCCACCGCCTGCGGCAATGACGATCTGCTCTGCTGCAGAGAGGACCTTTACGGTTTCAATCTCTACGATCTTCTGTGGCTTCGGTGCTGCAAGGATACGTCTGTACTGGCCCTCGCCCACCTTTGTGACAAAGTTTCCTTTTTCTTCTTCAGCCTCGGCCTCTTCTGCGTTAAGAACACGTCCAATGATCTTCTCCGGCTCTGCAAATGCTTCATCGTATGGATCGATGACAACCTGTGTCAGAACTGTGCTGACCGGTTTGTAGATCCCTCTGGAGATAAGCTCAGCGCGGATGGCGTTCTGAAGGTCATAGCCGATATAACCCTGGCTCATGGCGGAACATACGGACATTGGTGCAAATGTATAATCAGGATGTGCCTTACCGAATTCATTCATTGCGGTGTGGATCATCCCTACCTGCGGACCGTTGCTGTGGGAGATCACTACGCGGGTTCCCTCCTCTACCAGATCTGCGATTACCTTCGCTGCGAGTTTTGTAGCTGTTTTTTGCTCTGGAAGTGTGGTGCCAAGTGCCCGGTGGCCTAATGCAACTACTACGGTTTTTTCGCTCATAGGAAATACCTCGTTTCTCTTAAAAATTGGAATGAAATCAGTTACTGTATTCAGTAACGAGTACATCGAAAACGATGCACGAGTATTATATTTTATTATAAAAGACCTATGTGGGAAATGCAATAGAAAATCGAGTGTTTTCCGAGACAGGAAAAACCGCCTGATCCAGTCAGACGGTTTGATTCCTACTATTTTTTGAGGGGGGAGATAGAGAGTGGTTTTTCATCTATCCAACACCTATTATATAGAGAAAATATGTTTAAAATATGTCGTTAATCTAAAAGAAATGGAAAATTTATAAAGAAAGTTTAAACAAACTTTATAATTTTTATATCCGGTTGCGCATGGTCTGAAAATGTGATACATTGAAAAAGTCTTGATCCTGCATTCTGCGGGATCTGTTCACGCATCGTTTCGATGCAGAAATCCATTTTATTTTATCGAAAAAACATTGATCATGCACCATTTGCCGGGGAGGGATGCCTTTGTCTGTGGAAAAGTAAGTTTCTGTAAAAAAAACATGTGTATAAGAAATGCCAGATCAGGCAGAAATGAGGAAGAGCCATGAAAAACAGAATATGGAAACAGATGAAGAAAGTCGGAATTGTGACAGTGCTGGCAGGAGCCATGCTGGGAGGAACAATAGAACCGGAGCTGACTCTGGGAGCAGATTTTTTGCCGGGACAGGCACCGTTTATCGATCAGAGTGTGTTCTGGAAAGACATAGAATCCGGACAGGCGGAGCTTGGGATCCGGATTCGCGGTCTGAATGAATGGCTGTCCGGGAGAAGGTTTTCGGAGGATAAGGAGAAAAATGAGAAGTGGGACGATGAACTTCAGAAGATTGAAGATCCATCGGTGGAACAGGAAGAAGAGATAGAGCAGGAGCTGCCGGAAGATGATTGGCAGCAGGAAAAGGAGCCAGAGCAGGAGCTGCCGGAGGATGACTTGCAGCAGGAAGAGAAGGCAGAACAGGAATTGCCGGTGGATAAGGTTGTGGAAGGAATCGGAATAGAAATGGAGGAAGCATATGAGCACGTGGAGCAGCTGGCATCCGGGGAAACAGTACAGCCGGAGGATGAAGAGCAGGAGAAAACGGGTCCGCTCACACCGGAAGGAACGTCGACCGGAGGGGAAAATGTAGGGAATGAAGAGGAAGGTGAGTCTGAGGAGACGCAAAAGCTGACGCTGGTCACGTATATTTCGGAGTATTTTGTTCCGGAAACGGATTCTGTCCCGAAAAATATGGCTGCACAGCAGATTTCTGTAAGGAGCCAGAGCGGTGAAGCTACAGAGATCACAAAGCTGGAAAGCGTGCTGAACGTGGAGAAGAACGGGCAGGATGAGATTTTTTTCCGTATCCCGCTGATCCTGCGGCAGGAATACCGTTTTCCGGCAGAGAAAAGCAGTTATCCTGTGACTCAGGAGGAACCGCTTCAGAAGGACTGTACCGGTGCGGGAACCTTTCTCATGACAGAAGAAAACGGGGAAGAGCTGGTGATCGCAGAGGGAATCTCGCCTATGCTGGACGTGGAGGCTGCTGAGGCTGATATGGAATTGTCGGTAATTGCACAGAATGAAAAAATGAAAGCAGGGCAGACCATCCGTTATCAGGTGGAGATAGCCAATACCGGAAAGCTGGATCTTGCAGATATCCGTCTGACCAGCAGCTTTTCCTGCCCTAAGATCCGGCAGCTGTGGGAAGATGCAGAAGGACTTCTAACAGAAGGGGCTGTGGCGGAATTTGCAGAATTAAAAGCCGGAGAGAGCAGGAGCTTTTATGTACAGGCGCCGCTTCTGGATGAACAGGAAAAAGATCTGGAGCACCAGGTGGAAGCAGAGGCCAGGGTGAAGGACAGAGTGGAGGAGGTGATCCGGAAGAACGCTTCCACTATAAATGGTCTGGAGGCACTGAAGGCGGATCTTTCTGTAAAGAAAACTGCAGACAAAGAAACCGCTGCACCGGGTGAGACTGTGACCTATCAGATATGTATCGTGAATACCGGTGAAAAAACGCTTCATTCGGTTATGGGAACGGAGCGCTTTCAGGCAGCAGGGATCCATGCACAGTTTCTGGAGCAGGAAGGTGTAACGCTCAACAGCAGCCGTACAAAGGCAATGATCCAACAGATCCCGCCGGGAGAGGCAGTTTCTCTTCAGGCTGTGGTGAAGATCCCGGGAAAAACAGCGGATCAGAAGCTTTTTAACCAGGTGACGGTCACAAGCCAGGAAACCGGAGAGCGATTGATGGAGGCCTCCGCTTCTGTCATGGTAAAAGGAGAGGTGGCTATTACGCCGGAAGAAGGGCTGCCTTTGCAGGGAGATGACCAGGGTCCGGCTTCCGGTCAGATACAGATGGCAAGAACTGCGTCCACACATCCGAAGACCGGAGATGATACCAGGAGGGATTTGTGGACGCTTCTGGCAGTGACAGCTTTGGTGACTGTGCTGGGCGGCATCTGGCTCCGGAAAAAATATGCGGATATTTATGGAAAAAGCTGATGTTACTGAGAACGGAGTGAACAGTAACAAGCTGATATTTTACAAGGCGGCCGTACCTCAAAGAAACGTTGAAAACAGGGGGGAGGTGTGCTATTCTATATGGTATGTACAGAAAATAAGAACAGTATATTTCCCGCCTCCGGTGTGCTGCCCGTCAGACCGGAAAAAGGGAAGATGGAGGAGAAAAATGAATCTTTTATCCTTATTGGAACATCTTGAATACAAATGCCTTCAGGGAAGTACAGAGCAGGAGGTTTCTTCTGTTGTATATGATTCCCGCAAAGTAGAAGAAGGGAGCCTTTTTATCTGCATCAGAGGTGCGGTCGTGGATGGACATAAATTTATACCTGATGTTGTGGCAAAGGGTGCGAAGACACTCATCGTGGAAGAAGCGGTGGAGGCACCGGAGGATGTGACAGTGATCCAGGTAGAGGATACCCGTTACGCCATGGCCTTTATTTCAGCAGCATGGTTCGGACATCCGGCAGAAAAGCTCAAAACCATCGGTATCACTGGAACCAAAGGAAAAACAACTACAACCTATATGGTGAAATCGATTCTTGAGAATGCCGGATATAAGGTTGGTCTGATCGGGACCATCGAGGCTGTTATCGGGGAGAAGCATATCCCGGCAGCCAACACGACACCGGAATCCTATATGGTACAGAAATATTTTCACGATATGGTAGAAGCAGGCTGCGATGCGGTCGTTATGGAGGTTTCCTCACAGGGACTGATGCTTCACAGGACCCAGGGATTTGTGTTTGATTTTGGAATTTTCACAAATATTGAACCAGATCATATCGGACCGAATGAGCACAAGGACTTTGATGATTATCTGCACTGCAAATCCATGCTTCTCAGACAGTGTAAGGTTGGTATTGTAAATCGTGACGATGAACACTTTGACCGCATTATCGAAGGCCACACCTGTAAACTTGAAACCTATGGATTTTCCGAAAAAGCAGATCTCCGTGCAGAGGACGCCAGACTCGTAGGAAGAAAGGGCTATCTGGGAATTTCCTATCATGTTAAGGGACTTATGGATTTTCCTGTGGAGATCGATATTCCAGGTAAGTTCAGCATTTACAATTCGCTGACTGCCATTGCCATCTGCCGTCATTTTAAGGTATCCGAGGAGAATATCATCAAAGCTCTGAAGGTGGCCAGGGTCAAAGGCCGTATTGAGATGATCAAGGTATCTGACGAATTCACACTGATGATCGATTACGCACATAATGCCATGGCGCTGGAGAGCCTTCTCGGAACACTGAAGGAATATGATCCGCACAGACTGGTATGCCTGTTTGGCTGTGGCGGAAACCGTTCCAAGCTGCGCCGTTATGAGATGGGTGAGGTTTCAGGAAAGATGGCAGATCTGACCATCATTACTTCAGATAATCCGCGAGATGAGGATCCACAGGCCATCATCGATGATATTAAGATCGGAATGGCAAAAACAGATGGAAAATATGTAGAGATCCCGGATCGTAAAGAGGCGATCGCCTACGCGATCCATCATGGTGAGCCGGGAGATATCATCGTCCTTGCCGGAAAGGGCCATGAGGATTATCAGGAGATCAAGGGTAAGAAATATCCCATGGATGAGCGTGTACTGATCCGGGAGATCCTGGAAGAAGATCAGAAAGCGTAAATGGATGATCTATGCAGATGTGATCATTGATATTTCTCATGAAAAGCTGGACCGGGATTTTCAGTATCGTGTACCTGAGGAGCTGGTGCAGGCAATAAAACCCGGAGTTGTGGTCACAGTGCCCTTCGGAAAGGGAAATACCCTTCGGAAAGGCTATGTGACCGGGATCTCCGGAACGGCAAAATATGATGCGTCAAAGCTCAAGGAGATCCGGGGAGTGTCCACAGACAGTGAGACAACAGAATCCCGGCTGATCGCACTTGCGGCCTGGATGAAGGAGACCTATGGCTCCACCATGATCCAGGCACTGAAAACAGTTCTGCCTGTAAAAGACAAGGTCCGTGCAAAAGAGAAAAGACTGATCCTTTTTACAGGGAAAAAGGAAGAGGGGCAGGCACTTCTTGGCAAGCTGGAAGGCAGCCGATTTAAAGCACGTGAGCGGTTCCTTCGGGCAATCCTGGAGGCCGGGAGCCTGGATTATACCTATGCCTCCAAAGAGCTTGGAGCCGGCATTTCCGTTCTTGATTTTTTTGAAAAAAAAGGTCTGATAACTATTGAAAGTCAGGAAATGTATCGCATTCCCGAGGGGCTCGGCCTGGTGAAGGAGAACATGGAACTGAGTCTGAACCAGGAACAGTTTTTGGCGGCAGAGCAGATTTTTCGGGAATGGCAGGAGCCGGACCCAAGGCCTGCACTTCTTTTCGGAGTGACCGGAAGCGGAAAGACCCAGGTTTATATGCGCCTGATCCAGAAGGTACTGGAGGAGGGAAAACAGGCGATCGTGCTGATCCCTGAGATCGCGCTTACTTATCAGACAGTCAGGCGCTTTTATGCCATGTTCGGAGATAAGGTTTCGGTTCTGAACTCCAGACTTTCCCAGGGAGAACGTTATGATCAGTTCAAAAGAGCAAAGCGTGGTGAGATCCAGGTGATGGTAGGACCCAGATCCGCACTGTTCACACCGTTTTCAGATCTGGGACTGATCGTTATCGACGAAGAGCATGAACCCACCTACAAAAGTGAGAATACGCCAAGGTACCATGCACGTGAGACTGCCATTGAGAGGGCACGAATGGAACATGCCCGTGTGGTCATGGGATCAGCCACTCCGTCATTGGAAGCCTACAGTCATGCCTGTGACGGAGAATATCTTCTGGTAAAGTTAAACGCACGTTATGAGGAAAGGCCTCTTCCACAGGTATCAATCGTGGATCTTCGGGAAGAATTAAAGAAAGGAAACCGCTCGGTACTGAGTCTGGAGCTGAAGAGGGATCTGGAGCAGGTCCTTGAAAGAAGAGAACAGGCCATGCTGTTTCTGAACCGGAGAGGATATGCGGGCTTTGTTTCCTGCAGAGCCTGCGGTCACGTTATGAAATGTCCCCACTGTGATGTATCTCTAAGTGAACACAATGGCAATCGTCTAATCTGTCATTATTGCGGCTATGAGACTGTGAAACCGGAAATCTGTCCGTCCTGTGGTTCACCGCACATTGGTGGATTTAAGGCAGGAACCCAGCAGATCGAGAAGGTCATTGAAAAAGAATTCCCGAAAGCCAGGGTACTTCGAATGGATTTTGATACCACAAGGACCAAGGACAGCTATGAGAAGATCCTGGCTTCTTTTGCAAAGCATGAGGCAGATATTCTGGTGGGGACCCAGATGATCGTCAAGGGACATGATTTTCCGAATGTGACTCTGGTAGGAGTGATCGCAGCAGATCTTTCTCTGAATATGGATGACTATCACTGCGGGGAGCGTACATTCCAGCTTCTGACTCAGGCAGTTGGACGTTCCGGCAGAGGGAATCGGCCGGGGCAGGCGGTGATCCAGACATATCAGCCGGAGCATTACAGTATCCAGGCTGCGGCTATTCAGGATTATAAGAAATTTTATAAAGAAGAAATGGGGTATCGGATGCTTCTGGACTATCCGCCGGCAGCCCATATGATGACTGTTTTTGGTGCCTGCCAGGATGAAGAACTTCTGAAAAATGCCATGCATTATATAGAAGTTTTTATCCGCAGGGTAAGTCCGAAGGAAGAGCTTCACATGATCGGACCTGCAGCTGCATCGGTAGGTAAGGTAAAGGATGTTTATCGTCAGGTGATCCATCTGAAGCACAGGGATATCTGCTTTCTCACAGCAGTCAGAGAGAAGCTGGAGAAATATATAGAGATAAATTCCGGATTCCGGAAAATATACATTCAATTTGATATGAATTAAAGGAGAAGAAAAATGGCACTTAGAACAATCCGTGTACAGGGGGATTCTGTACTGACAAAAAAATCCCGGACAGTAGACAAAATGACACCGAGGATCGGGGAACTGATCACAGATATGCTGGATACCATGTATGATGCAATGGGTGTTGGCCTCGCTGCACCACAGGTAGGAATCCTGAAACGTATCGTTGTCATCGACGTAGGTGAGGGCCCGATCGTGCTGATCAATCCGGAGATCCTTGAGACAAGCGGCGAGCAGACCGGTGACGAGGGATGTCTGAGCGTTCCGGGAATGGCAGGACAGGTAACACGTCCGAACTATGTGAAGGTAAAAGCACTTGATGTAAATATGGACGAACAGATCTACGAGGGAGAGGGCCTTCTGGCAAGAGCATTCTGTCATGAGATTGACCATCTGGATGGAAAAATGTATACAGAACTTGTGGAGGGAGAACTTCACAAGGTAACTTATGATGAAGAAGACTAAAGGCGGGATACTATGAAGATTATTTATATGGGAACTCCGGACTTTGCGGTGGCGCCTCTTGCAGCACTGGTAGAGAACGGATATGAAGTGGAGGCTGTGATCACACAGCCGGACAAACCGAAGGGCAGAGGCAAAACTATGATGCCTACTCCTGTAAAAGAAGAAGCACTGAAACACGGGATCCCGGTACTGCAGCCGGTGAAGGTAAGAGATCCTGAATTTGTGGAAGAACTGAAAAATCTTGCACCGGACATCATCATTGTTGCGGCATTCGGGCAGATCATTCCAAAGAGCATCCTGGATATGCCGAGATTCGGATGTATCAATATCCATGCGTCTCTGCTTCCTAAATATCGTGGAGCTGCACCGATCCAGCAGGCGGTGATCGACGGTGAAAAAGAATCCGGCGTTACCATTATGCAGATGGGAACCGGTTTGGATACCGGTGATATGATTTCCAGGATCGTGGTTCCGCTTGCCAAAGATGAGACAGGTGGAAGCTTGTTTGATAAGCTCGCACAGGCAGGTGCAGAGCTTCTGGTACAGACTTTACCGTCCATTTTTGACGGAACTGCAACCCGCGAGAAACAGCCGGAGGAGAGTCCAACACCATATGCTGCCATGATCTCCAAAAAAATGGGGCTTCTGGATTTCAGCAAAAATGCGGAAGAACTGGAGCGTCTGGTAAGAGGCCTTGATCCATGGCCAAGCGCTTTTACCTTTATCAATGGAAAAACATTGAAGGTCTGGAAGAGCTCTGTTCTGGAAAAACAGGCACAGGAAGCACCGGGAACTGTGATAGCCGCTGACAAAGGAGGAATCCAGGTAGCATGCGGCCAGAAGGTGCTCGTGCTCCATGAAGTGCAGCTGGAAGGCAAAAAACGCATGGAAGCGGATGCGTTCCTTCGGGGATATCAGTTGAAACCAGGAGACATGTTCAGAGATTCCAGGGAGTGATGAGTTATGTACGGATATGGTTATTACGGATGGGGAATGGACCCCACGATTCTTTTGCTCGTGATCGGAATGCTTCTTTCTCTTGCGGCATCCGCGAAGCTGCGCAGTACCTTTGCAGTCTATAAAAAGGTCCGGAGTCATTCAGGTATCACCGGTGCGGAAGCTGCACAGAGGATCCTGAGAGCGGCTGGGATCACAGACGTACAGGTGGTTCCGATCCGCGGAAGTCTTACGGATCACTATGATCCGAGAACGAAAACGGTTTCCCTTTCAGAAGATATTTATGGAAGAAATTCTCTGGCGGCTGTGGGGGTGGCAGCACATGAATGTGGCCATGCGATCCAGGATGCGATCAATTATGCACCACTGAATATCCGTTCAGCCATTGTACCTGCCGCAAATATTGGTTCCCAGCTTTCATGGCCGCTGTTTATCGCAGGACTGATCTTTTCCATTGATCCGCTGGTAACTCTGGGAATTGTTTTGTTTTCACTGGCAGTACTGTTTCAGCTGGTGACACTTCCGGTTGAGATCAATGCGTCTTCCAGAGCGCTTAAAATGCTGGAAAGTACAGGTATCTTAGGTGCAGATGAAAAAAAGGGTGCAAGAAAAGTACTTACAGCGGCAGCGCTTACCTATGTAGCAGCTCTGGCGGCATCTATTCTGCAGCTTCTGAGACTGATTATCCTTGCAGGAGGTAGAGATCGTGATTAGCAGCGGAGTAAATACCAGAGAACTGATCCTTGAGATCCTGTTACAGATCGAGGAGGAGGGTGAGCACAGCCATATTGCGATCCGGAATGCGCTTTCCAAATATCAGTTTCTTCCGAAACAGGAACGTAGCTTTATTACAAGAGTATGTGAGGGAACCCTGGAATACAGGATCTATATTGATTATGTCATCGATTCTTTTTCCAAGGTTTCTGTAAACAAGATGAAACCGCAGATCCGTGAGATCCTGAGAAGTGCGGTATATCAGCTGAAATTTATGGACAGTGTTCCGGACAGTGCAGTATGCAATGAAGCGGTAAAGCTGGCACAGCGAAAAGGCTTTTATAATCTAAAGCCCTTTGTCAACGGGGTGCTCCGTACGATTGCAAGAGAGATCGGTGATCTGGAGCTTCCTTCCAGGGAAGAAAACGAAGTCCGTTATCTTTCTGTGAAATATTCCATGCCGGAATATCTGGTAGAAAAATGGAAAGCAGCCTACGGAGTGAAGACTACGGAGAAGATCCTGGAGGATTTTCTGACAGAAAGACCGATCACAGTACGGTGCCGTACTCATAAGGCGTCTCTGAGAGAGATCGTCACCAGTTTGAAGTCTCAGGGAGTGACAGTAGAACAGGCTCCTTATCTTCCCTATGCACTGAAGATTTCCGATTACAATCATATTTTGACACTTGAGACCTTCCTTCAGGGAAAGATCCTGGTGCAGGATGTAAGCTCTATGCTTGTAGCGGAAGCTGCAAGTCCGAAAAAAGGCGACCATATCATCGACATGTGCGCTGCACCAGGTGGAAAAAGCATCCATGCGGCAGACAAAATGGGGGATTACGGAAATGTGGATGCCAGAGATGTAAGTCAGTATAAGGCAGATCTTATCAAAGAAAACATCCACAGGACCGGAGTGATCAATGTGGAAGCCAGAGTTCAGGATGCAACGGTATATGATCCGGATTCCGAACAGGCTGCGGATATTGTGATCGCGGATGTACCGTGCTCCGGTTATGGAGTTATAGGCAAGAAACCGGAAATCAAATACCGGGCAACTCCGCAGAAACAGGAAGAGATCGTAATGCTCCAGAGAATGATCCTGGATAAGGCTGCAAAGTATGTGAAACCGGATGGAACGCTGATCTTCAGCACATGTACCATTGCCCGGGAAGAAAACGAAGAAAATGTATTATGGTTTTTAAAGAATTATCCGTACCGGCTGGAAAGCCTGGATCCGTATATTCCGGAGGAACTGCACTGTAAATCCACGAAGCTTGGCTATCTGCAGCTTCTGCCGGGAATACATAAGACAGATGGATTCTTTATTGCCAGATTCAGAAGGAAATAGCAGAAAATGACAGATGTAAAATCCATGACCATGGAGGAATTGAAGGAATTCATGACAAAGATCGGTGAAAAGCCTTTCCGGGCGAAACAGATCTATGCATGGCTTCACCAGCAGCTGGTTACCTCCTGGGATGAAATGACAAATCTTTCCAAAAGCCTCAGGGAAAAGCTTTCGGCTTATCCGATCACAGCACTGACCCAGGCAGATGTAAGGATCTCAAAAATTGACGGAACCAGAAAATATCTGTTCCAGCTGGAAGATGGAAATGTGATCGAGAGTGTTCTCATGCGGTATCACCACGGAAATTCTGTGTGCATTTCTTCTCAGGTGGGCTGCCGTATGGGATGCAGATTCTGTGCATCTACCATCGGAGGACTGACCAGATGCCTGAAACCGTCCGAGATGCTGGATCAGATTTACCGTATCCAGGCAGATACCGGTGAACGTGTGGCCAATGTAGTTGTGATGGGAACCGGTGAGCCGATGGATAATTATGACAATCTTGTCCGTTTTGTCAGGATCCTTACCGACGAAAACGGTCTTGGGATTAGTCAGAGAAATGTGACGGTTTCTACCTGTGGGATCGTGCCGAAGATGTATGATCTGGCTGAAGAAAAGCTTCAGATCACTCTGGCACTTTCCCTTCATGCTCCAAATGATGAAAAACGACAGGAACTGATGCCGATCGCGAATAAGTATTCCATGGATGAGGTTCTGGATGCCTGCAGAAATTATTTTGACAAAACAGGCCGAAGGATCACCTTTGAGTACAGTCTTGTAGCTGGCGTCAACGACAGTGAAGAAGATGCGAGACAGCTGGCAGGCCGTATAAAAGGCATCAATTGCCATGTAAATCTGATTCCGGTCAATCCCATCAAGGAACGCTCCTATGTGAGGTCTACTCGACAGGCTGTGGAGAATTTCAAAATAAAACTTGAAAAATACGGAATTAATGTTACTATTAGAAGGGAAATGGGCAGCGATATCGACGGTGCCTGTGGACAGCTAAGAAAAAGTTACATGGAAAAAACAGAAAGCGAGAAGTGACATGAGGATATACTCAGCTACTGATGTAGGGCAGAAGCGGAAGATGAATCAGGATTACGTGTTTGCATCTGAAGGTCCGGTTGGAAATCTGCCTAATCTTTTCACAGTCGCGGACGGAATGGGCGGACATAACGCCGGTGACTATGCATCCTCACATGCAGTACGGATCCTTGTGGATGAAATCCGTGAAGATGCGGATTACAATCCTGTGAAGGTTATTCGTCATGCGATCGAAGCTGCGAACACGGAGATCAGAAACCGTGCGCAGGAAGACGAAAACCTCCGGGGCATGGGAACCACTATGGTGGTGGCGACTATTGTAGATCAGTATGCCTATGTAGCCAATGTGGGTGACAGCCGTTTATATGTGATCCAGGACGGGATCCGCCAGGTCACCAGAGATCATTCCCTGGTACAGGAAATGGTGAGAATGGGCGAGATCAGCGAAGCGGAAGCACGGAATCATCCGGATAAGAACATCATTACAAGGGCACTTGGCGCGGAGAAAACGGTGGATGTGGATTTCTTTGATCTGAAACTTGAAAAAGGATGTACGATCCTGATGTGTTCAGACGGTCTCAGCAATATGGTTGAAGATGAGAAGATCCAGGAGATCATATCCGATCCGGAAGCAGATATTGATCAGAAGGGCAGTGCGCTCCTTCGGGAAGCAAATCAGAATGGTGGTAAGGATAATATTGCAGTCGTACTGGTAGAGCCATTCACGAATGAGGTGGAAGCATGTTGAAGACGGGAATGATCATAGCCGAGCGCTATGAGATCGTAGGAAAAATCGGAACTGGCGGAATGGCAGATGTCTATAAGGCTATGGACCATAAGCTGAACCGTTTTGTTGCCGTGAAGGTCCTGAAACCGGAGTTTCGGGAAGACACCACGTTTATAAAGAAATTCAGAAGTGAGGCCCAGGCGGCAGCTGGTCTTACACATCCGAATATCGTCAATGTATTTGACGTAGGAGATGACGGCGGTGTTTATTACATTGTTATGGAACTGATCGAGGGTATCACTCTGAAGGAATACATCTCCAAGAAGGGAAAGCTTTCCATTAAAGAGGCTACAAGTATCGCAATCCAGGTTTCTATGGGTCTGGAGGCGGCACACAGCCATGGTATCGTTCACAGAGATGTGAAACCTCAGAATATCATTATTTCCACAGATGGTAAAGTAAAGGTGACAGACTTTGGAATTGCCAGAGCTGCATCTTCCAATACGATCAGCTCCAATGTAATGGGATCTGTACATTACAGCTCACCTGAGCAGGTGAGAGGCGGATACAGCGATGAGAAGAGCGATATCTATTCTCTTGGAATCACACTGTATGAGATGGTCACAGGAAGAGTTCCTTTTGACGGAGATACCACTGTGGCGATCGCTATCAAGCATCTGCAGGAAGAGATGGTTCCGCCAAGTGTTTATACACCGGACCTTCCGTACAGTCTGGAGCAGATCATTCTGAAATGTACACAGAAAAGTGTAGATCGTCGTTACAGCCGTATGGAGGATGTGATCGCAGATCTGAAGCATTCTCTGATCGATCCCCAGGGTGATTTTGTAAAGCTTACTACAGTTGACAACGATGCCAAGACGGTTGTGATCTCAGAAGAAGAGCTTGGTGAGATCAAACATACACCGAAGCAGATCACAAAACCGGAGATCACCGCACTTGAGGAAGAAAAATACGACGATAACGATTACGATGATGCAGAGGAAGAATACAGACCGAGATCTGAGCATAGATCCGGAAAGAAAAAGAAGCATCATGGTTCCGGAAGAGGCCTGACGATTGCGGCACTGATCGGAGGTGCAGTCCTTCTGATCGTTCTTGTGGTAGTGCTTGGACGTGCCGCAGGACTGTTTGGAACCGGCAGCAGCGGAGCTGCAGACAGCAGCAAGGCAGAAGCGAAGCAGGAATCAGCAGCTGACGGTCTGGCAACTGTTCCTGATCTTGTAGGCAAGACAGAGGAAGAGGCTAAAACACTTGCAAACGATGCACATCTGGGTGTCCAGATGGCCGGTGAGGAGGCATCCGATCAGGAAAAAGGCAGGATCTCCCGTCAGGAGACAGCTGCGGGAACACAGGTTGAAGCCAATACAACTGTGAAATACTGGGTAAGCACCGGAACAGCACAGGTTACGATCCCAGATCTGGATGGACGTACAGGAATCGATGCACAGCAGACTCTGGAAGATCTTGGACTTCAGGTAAATGTCCAGAAAGAATACAGCGACACAGATGACAACGGATATGCACTGGTAGATCCGGGATATGTTTACAATGTCGAGCCGGCAGCAGGTACTTCTGTGCAGGCAGGCTCTTCTGTAACACTGACAGTCAGTCGAGGGGTTGATTATGGCGATAATGCTGAGGTCCCGAGTGTTGTGGGAATGACCAAGGATGATGCGCTTACTACTTTAGGTAAATTTATTGATATCCAGATAACAGAACAGCAGAGTACAGAAGCTGCAGGTACAGTTATCGCACAGGATCCGGAAGCCTATGCGGCAGCAGACCCGGATCAGCCGATCAGCATTACCATCAGCTCCGGTGACAAGGCTCCATCCACAGATAGCGCAGCATCTGCAGATAGTACAGCATCTACAGACAGTACAGCATCTACAGATAGCACAGCATCTGCGGACAGCACAGCATCTGCGGACAGCACAGTATCCACAACTACATCTACAGCAGATGTCAATGCAAACACAGGCTGGAAATGTACACAGACACTGGATACCCCGTCCGGCTACAATGGAGGCGCGATCCGTCTGGAATTGATCCAGGACGTAAACGGTGAGCCTAAGGCATCCACCATCATTGATGGACAGAATATCAGCTTCCCGTATCAGCTTGATATCTCAGGTGCTGAGGGCGTTACCTCAGGAACCATCTATCTCTATGAAGAGGTAGACGGGGATTATCAGCAGCTTGGAACCTACACGGTTACATTCAAGAAAGCTGAGTGATCATGCAGGGAAAGATAATCAAAGGTATTGCCGGATTCTACTACGTATATGCAGAAGACGGTAATACATATGAATGCAGAGCCAAGGGAATTTTCCGTAAGGATAAATTCAAGCCTCTGGTAGGTGACAATGTGGACATTACAGTTCTGGATGAAAAGGAACTGGAGGGAAGTGTGACGGAGATCCACAAGCGGAAGAATTCTCTGATCCGTCCGGCTGTGGCCAATGTAGATCAGGCACTGGTGATCTTTGCCATGGATAATCCGAAGCCGAACTTCATGCTTCTGGATCGTTTCCTCATTATGATGGAGAGGGAAGGTGTTCCGGCAGTCATCTGTTTTAACAAAAAAGATCTGGCAACAACGGAAGAGCTGGAATTTCTCTATGAAACATATCAGAGTTGCGGCTATCAGGTGATCCTGTCAAGTGCCCTGAAGGGAGAAGGACTCGACGAGATCGAAGAAGTGCTTCAGGGCAGGACAACTGTGGTTGCCGGCCCATCCGGCGTGGGAAAATCTTCTCTTACAAATTCCCTTCAGGAAGAAGTGGAGATGGAAACCGGTGAGATCAGCCGTAAGCTGAAACGGGGAAAACATACTACGCGCCATGCACAGATCATACCGGTGGCACAGGATACATTCCTTGTGGATACGCCGGGATTTTCCTCCTTATATATTGAAAATATGGAGGAGCAGGAACTGAAGGATTACTTTCCAGAGTTCCGAAGATATGAAGGACAGTGCCGCTTTCAGGGGTGCCGTCACATACATGAACCGGGCTGCGCTGTTAAGGAAGCCCTTGAGAACAATGAGATCAGCAGACTCCGATATGAAGATTATCTGGAGCTGCACCAGGAATTAAAAGAGAAAAGGAGATACTGAGTCATGGAATACCGATTGTGCCCGTCGATCTTATCAGCAGATTTTAACAGACTGGGAGAACAGATCAAAATTCTGGAAAAGGAAGGCGTTGAATATCTGCATATTGATGTTATGGATGGAGATTTTGTTCCCAGCATTTCTTTTGGAATGCCGGTGATCAAATCGATCCGGAAAGAATCCAACATGTTTTTCGACGTACATTTGATGGTAACAGAACCGGAAAGATATATCCGCGATTTTGTAGAATGCGGAGCAGATTCCATTACTGTACATGCGGAGGCATGTGAGGATCTGGAGCGTACACTGGAGCAGATCAGGGCAGCAGGGGTAAAGGCGGCAGTTTCAATCAAGCCATCCACACCGGTAAATGACATCAGCCATCTTCTTGAAGATGTGGATATGGTGCTGATAATGACTGTTCAGCCAGGATTTGGCGGACAGAAATACATGGACGAATGCACGGAGAAGATCCAGGAGCTTCGTGAGCTTATTGATGAAGAAGAGCTGGATGTTGACATCCAGGTAGATGGCGGTATCAATGATGATACACTGGAGACGGTTATGCGTGCCGGTGCAAACCTCATGGTCGCAGGTTCCTGGGTATTTAAGGGCGATGTGGCAGCCAATGTAAGACACATTACAGAAAAAATCCACAATATCAAAAAAGAGCTGGACTGAAAATGATCGATACAATAATAATCAGCGGGGGCAATATCCAGAATGGTTTTGCCCTCGATTTTTTAAAAAAAAGAATAGAAGAAAGCCGAGGAGAGAAAATCACTCTTGTTGCTGCAGATAAGGGGATGGAATGGTTTATGAAAAACCGGGAATTTATTCCGGATCTTGCAATTGGGGATTTTGACAGTCTTTCCGAAGAAGGCCAAAAATATATGGAAAGCCTGAAGGGACTGGAGATCATCAGGCTGAAGCCAGAGAAGGATGATTCGGATACACAGTCTGCGGTAAACCAGATGATCCGCAAGGGTGCAAAGGATATCCTGATCCTGGGAGCTACCGGCACAAGGCTGGATCATGTGCTGGCGAATCTGGGACTGCTTTCCATGGGTAAGGAACAGGGCGTTCGTATTGCGATCGCAGATCAGTGGAATTATATCACACTTGCAGAAAGCGGAACCATACTGCACAGAGAGGAGCAGTTTGGAAAATATGTTTCATTCTTTACTGTGGGAGGTGATGTGACAGGCCTCACTCTGAGGGGATTTAAGTATCCGCTGAACGGATATCATCTGACAGTAGAAGACAGTGGCCTGACCGTCAGCAATGAGATTTCGGAAGAAACCGCAGAGATCCTGTATGAAAGCGGGCAGCTTCTGATGATCATGTCCAGGGACTGACAGTAACAATAATTGCCTCACAGTTGCGATTTCAGGCTGTGTATGGTAATATGGGACAGGAATGGCCTGAAAAACGGAAAGGCCTGTTTAAAGAGTATCTGAAAAATACTGTAAATAAATATATCGAAAGGACGTATATAGAGAGATGAAATTAGGAATCGTAGGTCTTCCTAACGTAGGAAAAAGTACATTATTCAATTCACTGACAAAAGCCGGAGCAGAATCCGCAAACTATCCGTTCTGTACTATCGACCCCAATGTGGGTGTTGTAACCGTTCCGGATGAGAGACTGAATCTTCTCGGAGATTTTTATAAATCAAAAAAAGTAACACCGGCAGTGATCGAATTCGTCGATATTGCAGGTCTTGTAAAAGGCGCATCTAAGGGAGAGGGACTTGGAAACCAGTTCCTTGCAAATATCCGTGAGGTAGATGCTATCGTTCACGTGGTACGCTGCTTTGAGGATTCCAATGTTGTTCATGTAGATGGAAGCATTGATCCGCTCCGCGATATCGAGACTATTAATCTGGAGCTTGTTTTCTCTGATCTTGAGATCCTCGAGAGAAGAATTGCCAAGGTTACCAAGACTGCACGTATGGATAAGGAAGCTGCCAAAGAGCTTACATTCCTTGAAAAAGTAAAGGCACATCTGGAAGAGGGACAGCTTGCCATTACTCTGGAAATAGAGAACGAAGATGAGGATGCATGGCTTGCAACCTATAATCTTCTTACTGCAAAACCGGTGATCTATGCGGCTAACGTTGCAGAGGATGATATCGCAGATGATGGGGCGAACAATCAGTATGTACAGGCAGTACGTGAATACGCTGCCAAACAGAACAGCGAGGTATTTGTGATCTGTGCGCAGATCGAGGAGGAGATCTCCGAGCTGGATGAGGATGAGAGAAAGATGTTCCTTGAGGATCTGGGACTGACAGAATCCGGCCTGGAGAAGCTGGTGCGCGCAAGCTATCACCTTCTTGGACTTATGAGTTTCCTGACAGCAGGAGAGGATGAGACAAGAGCATGGACTATCAAGATCGGAACCAAGGCACCGCAGGCAGCAGGTAAGATCCACACAGACTTTGAACGTGGATTTATCAAAGCAGAGGTTGTGAATTATCAGGATCTTCTGGATTGCGGTTCCTATGCAGGTGCTAGAGAGAAGGGCCTTGTACGTATGGAAGGAAAAGAGTACGTTGTACAGGACGGAGATGTGATCTTATTCAGATTTAACGTGTGATCACCAACGTCTGTGAAATACCGGCTGTAAGCTGAAAAATTATAACAGGTGATTTTATGGATATGTCAATTCGGTTTCCCGGATTAAATCTGGTTTTGGATCATGTGCCGAGATCCTTTGAGATCTTTGGCTTTGAGATCACGATCTATGGCGTCCTGATCGCGATAGGAATGCTTCTGGGAATCTTTTTTGTGGTACTGGAAGCCAGAAGAAATCATGAAGATCCGGATGCATATCTGGATCTGGCCATCATAACGCTGCTTTCCGGTGTGGCAGGGGCAAGGCTGCTTTATGCGGCTTTTTCCTGGAGCCTTTATAAAAATGATCCGGGACAGCTTCTGAATATACGGTCCGGAGGACTTATGTTTTATGGCGGACTTCTGGGCGGTGTGCTGGGTGGTGCGGTCTACTGCAGGATCCGAAAGAAATCCTTCTGGCAGATGGCAGATCTTGCCTGCATGGGACTTCTGATCGGGCAGATAATAGGAAAGTGGGGAAGCTTTTTTAACAGAGAATCTTTCGGGGAATATGCAGACAACATTTTTTCCATGCAGCTGCCGCTGACTGCGGTACGGGCAGGAGAGGTCACCACGGCTATGCGTGAAAAGCTTCAAACCGTGGACGGTGGTACCTGGATTTTGGTACAGCCCTTGTTTTTCTATGAAAGTCTCTGGTGTCTGCTTTTGGTGCTTATGATGCTGCTTCGCAAAAAAGTATTTCAGGGAGAGATCTTTCTGAGATATCTGGCAGGCTATGGTCTTGGAAGAGCAGTGCTCCAGTGGTTCCGCACAGATAAAATACTGTTTCCGGGAACCGGCGTGGATGTTTCACTGGTGATCTCGGTAATACTTTTTGTTCTTTGCACCGTGGTAGTTGCAGTGAAACGCGTGATGTCCAGAAAGCGGGCAAAAGTACGGATGAGAAGGATCGAGAAAGATCAGCAGGCAGAGAAAGAAGCGGAACAGCAACGGGAAAATGTAGCAGAGAATCTGGAAACAGAGACTGTACAGGGAGAAAAAAATGGATCAGAACGAGATACAGAAGAAAGAGGAAGCTCTTCGGAAAGCGTCACTTTTGCGGCAGCTGCAGGAGGAACGGAAGAAGCTGGACAGCCAGATCAGGAGCAGGAGCGATCTTCTGAAGAATCTGGAGGCCAGCCAAAGAGTTGACCGTATTCTGGAATTATATTACGGAAACTGAGATCAAACAGATATAGGATACAGATGCTTTTGTCTGATGGATCAGAATATAGGATACCGGCATTTGGCTGATAAGAGCAGCAGAAAACTGCCCTGCAGGAAAACGTCTTCTACGACGTTTCCGGCAGGGCAGTTTTTGTGCTGTGCAGTAGGAATATATCAGTACATCTTTCGGAAATCCAGAGGAGTTGTGCCTGTGACTTTACGGAACATGGCGATAAAGTGGCTGGCATCGGAAAATCCGGAAGCGCCGGCAACATCCTGGATCTTCATATCCGGTCTGGAAAGCAGAAGCTCACGTGCGCGGCTGATGCGGTACATGGTAACGTACTCGTAAACCGAGCAGCCCATAAAACGGCGGAACAGACGGGAAAGATACTGCGGAGAGACAAAAACGCTCCGGCTCAGCTGCGCTGCAGTGATATCCTGCTGATAACCGGTTTCGATTTCTTTTATTACCGGAATCACATATCTCTGGTAGAGAGGATTATCCTGTATCTTCGGAGAAGCTGCACAGTCTGTAAAATTCATAAGAAAATTATAGCAGTCGGAAGAAAGAGATTTCATATCCGGTGTGGGCTGATGATATTTACGCAAGGTAGAAGAAATCATTTTCCGGATACTGGCTCCTTGTTCCTTTTCGATAAGGATCACTTCCTGGTTGTCTGTCATGGAAGGAATGCTGCCTGCCAATGTTCCTGTGAAGGTGGCAAACATCGTGGTCCAGGAAGTAGACTCCCTGTGATAGGAATGAGGGACACCGGGGGCGATGAGGATGCCCTCGTTGGCTCCGAGAGTATAAAATTTTCCACGGACTTCAATGCGTCCGGTACCCTTTTCAGTCTGGAGGTAATGATAATACGGATATCCGTCCGGACGGAAGATATTAACCTGATTCCAGTGGTTCCCAAGAGATTCAAACATGAAGGGAGCACTGACCGGAGTGTTTCTGAAATAGATCGACATGATATTCACCTGTTTCTAAATGTTATATATTTTGGCGAAACATATTATACCATAATCCGGTGGATTGTACTATAATAATCATAGCATAAAAAACGAAGGATCCGGCAGAAAAACAGAATCTGCCGGGCAGGAGGAAAAAATGAAAAAATTTGATCATTCTCTGTTAAAAGATCCCCGGTATTTCAGCGACGGAAGAATGGATGCCCACTCAGATCATACATATTATCGCTGTGAGGAAGAGAGAGAAGATGGGAAAACTTCTTTCCGTCACAGTCTGAATGGTCTCTGGAAGTTCCATTATGCACGGAATTATGCATCTGCTATCCCAGGCTTTGAGGAAGAAGCATATTCCTGTAAGGACTGGGAGGACATTTATGTGCCGGCACATATCCAGATGGAAGGATATGATGCACCGCAGTATGCCAATGTCCAGTATCCGTGGGAAGGCCATGAAGAAATTCATCCGGGACAGATCCCGGAACGTTTTAACCCGGTGGCAAGCTATGTGAGATATTTCCATGTGCCGGAGAGCATGAAAGGAAAAAGAGTATTTGTTTCATTCCAGGGAGCAGAGAGCGGCCTGGCTCTGTGGCTCAATGGAAAATTTGTGGGATACAGTGAAGATTCTTTTACTCCGTCAGAATTCGAGCTTACGGAATATCTGAAGGACGGCGAGAACAAGCTGGCGGCACAGGTGTTTAAATGGACAGCCAGCAGCTGGTGCGAGGATCAGGATTTTTACCGTTTTTCCGGAATTTACAGAGATGTTTATCTGTTTACGGTACCGGATGTCCATGTATATGATCTCAGGATCCGTGCCATTCCGGATGAAACTCTCAAAAAAGCCGAGCTTGAGATCGTGACCAGTACCTGGGGAAAAGGAAAAATGAAGCTTACACTTTCCAGAAAGGGAGAGATCCTTTTGCAGGAGGAAAGATCTCTGAACGGAGAGGATACCTGTACCTGGGAGATTCAGGATCCCCTTCTCTGGAGTGCAGAAGAGCCGAATCTCTATGATCTGGAGCTGGAGATCAGTGATGAAAGCGGAAAGCTCCAGGAGATCATCCCGGAGAAAGTCGGTTTCCGCCGTTTTGAAATGAAGGATGGTATCATGACCCTTAACGGAAAACGTATCGTATTCAAGGGTGTGAACCGCCATGAGTTCAGCTCTGTCACAGGAAGACATGTGTCCCGGGAGGAACTGCTCAAAGACATCGTGACCATGAAACAGAACAACATCAATGCGATCCGTACCTGTCATTATCCGGATGCATCTCCGATCTACCGTCTCTGTGATGAATATGGTATTTACATGATCGCAGAAAACAATCTGGAATCTCACGGAACCTGGGATATAGCAGAATTTACCGGAGATCACACGGATATCGTTCCGCACAACAAACCGGAATGGCTGGGCATGATGCTGGACCGTGTAAATTCCATGTATCAGCGTGACAAGAACCACCCGGCGATCCTGATCTGGTCCTGTGGAAATGAATCCTTTGGTGGAAAAGATATCTTTGAGATGTCTGAGTTCTACCACAAGAATGATCCTACAAGACTGGTACATTATGAGGGGGTTTTCCATGACCGCAGCTACAATGCCACCAGTGACATGGAAAGCCAGATGTATCCTTCCGTAGAAGCGATCCGGGAGTTCCTTGCAAAGGATGACAGCAAGCCGTTTATTTGCTGTGAGTATACCCATGCAATGGGAAATTCCTGCGGCGCAATGCATAAATATACAGATCTTACAGATACAGAACCGAAATATCAGGGTGGCTTTATCTGGGATTACATTGATCAGTCTATTTATAAAAAAGACCGTTACGGTAAAGAATTCCAGGCATACGGCGGAGACTTCGGTGAACGTCCTACAGATTATAATTTCAGTGGAAACGGTATCGCATACGGCGGAGACAGAGATGCTTCACCAAAGATGCAGGAGGTAAAATTCAACTACCAGAATATCACTGCGCAGGTAAGTGAGGATTCTGTTAAGATCATCAACAAAAATCTTTTTGTAAATACGGACACATTCCGATGTGAAGTGACTCTTGCAAAGAACGGTCATGTTCTCCGCACAGAGACACTGGATACAGCGGTGGAGCCTTTAAGCCAACAGACCTACAGACTTCCATTTGGAAAACAGCAGCGCCCGGGCGAATATACGGTAACCGTAGCCTTCCTTCTCAGAGAAAAAACACTTTGGGCAGAGGCAGGACATGAGGTTGCTTTCGGCCAGTATGTTTATCAGGTGGAAGGAACACCGGAAGCTCCTGCGTGTGGCGTGGAGCTTGTGAGAAGCCTTCATAACATCGGTGTCCGCGGGGAAAATTTCGAAGTGCTGTTTTCCGTTCTCAATGGTGGTTTGGTTTCGTATAAATATGCAGGAAGAGAAATGATCGAAGCGATTCCGAAGCCCAACTTCTGGAGAGCACCTACAGATAATGATTGCGGAAGTCTGATGCAGATGCGCTATGCACAGTGGAAGATCGCCAGCATGTACGCAAGTCATAAGGATTACCGAAAAGGCATGTATGGTCCGGCCAATGCTCCGGAGACAACGGTTCACGAAAACAGCGTGGAGGTTGCTTTTACCTACATCCTGCCAACTACGCCTGCCAGTGAATGCCGTCTTGCCTATGAGGTAACCGGAGATGGAAGAGTAAAGACAACGCTGACCTATGATCCTGTAAAAGAGCTGGGCGATATGCCGGAGTTCGGAGTACTCTTTAAATTCAATGCGGATTATGATCATGTTCAGTGGTACGGCCTGGGACCGGCAGAGACTTATGCAGACCGGAAGCATGGCGCAAAGCTCGGCATTTATGAGAATCTCGTGACAGACAATATGGCACGCTATCTTGTGCCGCAGGAATGCGGAAACAAAGAGGAAGTACGCTGGGCAAAGATCACAGACAGAAAGGGTAGAGGAATGCTCTTTGAGATGGATAAAGAAAACGGCCCGATGATGTTCTCGGCACTTCCATATACTCCTCATGAAATGGAAAATGCCATGCATCCCTATGAGCTTCCGGCAATCCATTATACCGTTGTCCGTGCCGCAAAGGCGCAGATGGGTGTTGGAGGAGATGACAGCTGGGGTGCCCGCACCCATCCGGAATACCTTCTGGATACCAATGGAAAGATGAAATTTTCCTTTGTGTTCAAAGGCCTTTAAAATGTCATAAAATAACAGAACATAAAGTCAGAAAAAAGCTTCCGGCGACTGTCCGGAAGCTTTTTCATTTCATAATAATGCACAGAAAATAAACAGGTTGAAAAAAAACCTGTGGATATTTCATGAAATGAAAAAAAACTTGGATATGCACTTGTTTTTTCATGGTAAATAGTTTAGAATGATTACATAAGTGGTAGAAAGTGGTGAATAGTGGTAGCGAATGGGGATGAGTGGCAGAACACACCATTTGCACCCTGGAAGCACGAAGGGGAGAATCGTGTTTCACGAGAGTAGGTGGGTTTCATGTTCATGGGCGAGTATAATCATACGATCGACGCGAAGGGGCGTCTGATCATCCCTTCCAGGTTCAGGGAACTCTTAGGGGAAGAGTTCGTACTGACAAGAGGGTTGGATGGTTGCCTTTCTATTTATCCGATGGATGAATGGGTTGCTTTTGAAGAGAAACTCCGAGCATTACCACTTACAAATAAAGACGCAAGAACCTTTTCACGTTTCTTTGTAGCCGGAGCTACAACATGTCAGCTGGATAAGCAGGGAAGAATCCTGGTGCCGCAGACGCTGCGCCAGTTCGCTGGTCTGGATAAGGATGTGGTGCTTACGGGTAATCTGAACCGGATCGAGGTTTGGAGCAAAGAGAAGTGGAGCGAGAACTGCAATTATGATGATATGGACAGCATTGCGGAAAGCATGCAGAACATAGGAATCGTCATTTGAGCATAACGCAGGTAGAAATCCCACAGGAGACGGATATGGAATTTAAGCATAAATCTGTATTACTCAATGAGACCATTGACGGCTTAAGGGTAAAGCCGGATGGAATCTATGTGGATGGCACTTTAGGAGGAGCGGGACACGCCACAGAGGTGTGTAAGAAACTTTCTGCCAAGGGGAGATTTATTGGCATAGATCAAGACCAGGATGCGATAATTGCTGCGAGTGAACGGCTGTCAGCCTTTAATCAGGTGACAATCATTCGCAGCAATTATTGTTACATGGCAGATGAGCTGAGATCCCGTGGCATTGAGAAGGTGGACGGGATCCTGCTGGATTTGGGAGTGTCATCTTATCAGCTGGATAATGAAGAGAGAGGTTTTTCCTATCGGTACGATTCTCCTCTGGACATGCGAATGGACAGAAGACAGAGCCGTACAGCCGGTGATATAGTCAACGGTTATGAGGAACGGGAGCTGTATCGGATTATCCGCGATTACGGCGAAGATAAATTTGCCAAAAATATAGCGAAACACATTGTGGCTGCCAGAGAGCAGGCACCGATCCGGACAACCGGAGAACTGACAGAGATCATACGGGGTGCGATCCCCATGAAAATACAGGCTACAGGAGGACATCCGGCCAAGAGGACTTTCCAGGCAATACGTATTGAGCTCAACCGGGAGCTTGACGTGCTCCGGGATTCCCTGGACGGCATGATCGATCTCCTGGATGACGGAGGAAGGATCTGTATCATTACATTCCATTCTCTGGAAGACAGGATCGTTAAGACCATTTTCCGAAAAAATGAAAATCCCTGTACCTGCCCGCCGGATTTTCCGGTCTGCGTATGCGGAAAGAAATCCAAGGGTAAGGTGATCACAAGGAAACCGATCTTACCGGGAAAAGAGGAAATGGAAGAGAATCCGAGATCCAAAAGTGCGAAGCTTCGTATTTTTGAACGGAAAATGTAGTTGAGAGATGGAAGGTAGGCAAATGGCGAAGACAGGAAGAGGGACTACAGCCAGAAGAAATCGAAATACCGTCAGGAACAGCAGAGAAATGTATGTTCAGGGAAATGCGGTAAAACGGCTGCAGGAAGTTCCTCAGAGGACTGATCTGCCCGAGATACAGGAAAGGCGACGGCTGGCTCAGAAAAGAAAACAGAAATCCGCAGTACCTGTGACACCGGCAAAACAGGTGGTAAGCAGACAGGCACAGCGGAACCGGGAAAAGGCAATGGCCATGAACAAGGGGTTCGTTCTGTTTCTTACGGCAGTTTCCATCGCGGTACTTTTTACCTGTATCAATTATCTTCAGGTAAAATCCGAAATCACGGCGAGTATGAAAAATGTTGCAAATCTGGAATCTGAGCTTGCACAGCTGAAAGAAGATAACGATGCATATTACAGTCAGGTCACTTCTGCAGTGGATATCAGCGAGATCAAGAAAAAAGCTATCGGCGAGCTTGGAATGAAATATCCTTCGGAGGATCAGATAAAGACCTATACCACGGAAGGAAACAGTTATGTGAGACAGTATCAGGATGTGGACACACACAAGTAACAGAAGTACAGTTTTTAAGCAGGTGATCGATTGAGTACAAGAAGGCGCAGGCCGGTAAAAAAAATAAATTACAGTATGAAGAAAAAGCTGGCAGTACTATTTTCCTTAGTATTGCTGGCTTTAGTCGGTTTGGTGGCAAGAATTACCTATATCAATGCCACCAGCGGAAGCAAATATCGAAAGCAGGTGCTGAGTCAGGCTCAGCAGAAATATGAAAATCAGACACTTCCGGCAAAAAGAGGAGATATCTATGACCGGAACGGGAATATCCTGGCAACCAGCAACAAGGTCTATAATGTGGTCCTTGACTGTCTGGAGGTTAATAAGGATCAGGATTCCGTGGAGCCTACCATAAAGGCTCTTGTGGAAGTCCTGGGATTGGATGAAGATGAGATGCGGAAGCTTCTCACTGACAGCAGTACAAAAAAAAGTCAGTATCAGATCGTAAAGAAACAGATCTCCATGGACGACAAAAAAGCCTTCGAAAAATACGAAGATCCGGGAGACGACAGTGAACTAACTGCCACGCAGCTGAAAGAACGTTCCAGGATCACAGGTGTATGGTTTGAGGAAGATTATCTCAGATCTTATCCGTTTAATGAGACTGCCTGTGATACCGTTGGATTTACACTTTCCAGAGATGTGGCGGATGCCGGACTGGAAGGATATTACAATGCGACACTTACCGGCGTGGATGGAAGACAGTACGGATACATCAACAACAATTCCGACGTAGAACAGACGATCATCGAACCGACGGATGGCAAAAGCATTGAGACCTCGCTGGATCTGGGACTTCAGCAGATCGTGGAAAAATACGTAAATACCTTTGAAGAAAAGATGGGAGCCAAAAATGTAGGTGTGATCATCGAGGATCCGAAAACAGGAGAAATCCTGGCAATGGACGGCGGTGATCGTTATGACCTGAATAACCCGAGAGATCTTTCAAATGTGTATTCCCAGAGTGAGATCGCTGCCATGAACGATGAGGAAACCGTGGAAGCGCTGAACGGAATGTGGAGTAATTTCTGCGTGACAGATGCCTACGAGCCGGGATCGGTTGTAAAGCCTATCGTTATGGGCTCCGCACTTGAAATGGGAGCGATTTCTGAGAGCGATAATTTTGTCTGTGACGGCGGACAGTCTTTTGGAGCGGAAGGTGCGACTACTTTTATCAAATGTGCGGTATGGCCGGATGCTCACGGGACAGAAGCTCTTTCCGATGTCATTGCCAATTCCTGTAACGATGGTATGATGCAGATCGCAGCAAAGATGGGAAAAGATAATTTCCTTAAGACACAGAGCGTTTTCAATTTCGGAACAAGAACTGGTATCGATCTTCCCAATGAGGGAAGCGGTGTGATCCATACCAGCGATACCATGGGAGAAACGGAGCTTGCATGCTCTGCTTTCGGACAGGGCTATACACTGACCATGATCCAGGAGATCAATGCAATGTGTTCTGTGATCAACGGAGGATACTACTATCAGCCTCATCTGGTGACGAAGATCAAGGACAGTAGCGGTGGAATCGTAAAAACGATCTCTCCGACACTGATGAAGCAGACGATTTCCGAGAAGATATCTGCAGATATCCGCTCTTACATGGCTGCCAGCGTAGACCATGGTACCAGCCGTACCTCCAAGGTGCAGGGCTACAGCTCCGGTGGTAAAACCGGTACTGCCGAGAAGCTTCCGCGAGGCAATGGCAAGTATCTGGTATCCTTTATCGGATTTGCACCGGTAGATGATCCGGCGCTTGTGATCTATGTAGTTGTGGATGAGCCGAAGGTAGATGATCAGGCAAGCAGTACGTACGCACAGTACATTGCACAGGGAATCCTTTCCGAAGCACTTCCGTATCTGAATGTACAGCCGGATGAGGCAGAGGATGGAGAAGTTCCGACTACAGAGCTGTGGGAACTTTTTAAGGGAATCAGCGATTCTGCAACAGGAACCGGCGCGGACGGGCAGAAGGAGGCCATTTCCGATGAGAATGTACCAAGTCCGCCGGAAGATGAGTCGGAGGACAGTGATACCGAAGATAATAACGATATGCAGAGCGAAGGTCTTACCAACGAGGAGGCCGGTCTGGAATAGATAAAAAGAATACCCTCTCAGAGGAACGTCATATATTACAGTGACGACCTCTGAGAGGGATTTTTTTATGATCCGGACCATGGTTTATCACAGGAAAAAAATATGGATGGTTTTTCTGATCTGCATAATGCTTCTTCTGGGACTTGTGGGAAGACTCTGGTATCTTATGAACGTTCGGGCAGAATATTATTCAAAAAAGGCGGAGGATCTTCATGAGAGGGAACGTGACATAAAAGCAGCTAGGGGAAAGATCCTGGACATCAGGGGAAATATTCTGGCAGATAACCGGACAGTCTGCACAGTATCGGTGATACACAGCCAGATCAAAGATCCTGAAAAAGTGATCCGTGTACTGTCCGGAGCATTGTCTGTAAAAGAAGAGGAAATCCGAAAAAAAGTTGAAAAAATTTCTTCTATTGAAAGAATACAGACAAACGTGGAAAAAAGCATTGGAGACAGGATCCGGGAATATGACCTTGAGGGAGTGAAGGTAGATGAGGATTATCGGAGGTATTATCCTTATGGATCTCTCGCTTCAAAAGTACTGGGATTTACCGGAGGTGATAATCAGGGGATCATTGGTCTTGAAGTGAAATACGATGAGATCCTGAAAGGAGAGCCCGGAAAGATCCTCACAGTTACGGATGCACGTGGTGTGGAGATCGACGGAACCGGAGAACGGAGGAAGGAACCGGTGTCAGGAAATACTCTGCGTACCAGTCTGGATGTTAATATCCAGGAATATGTGCAGCAGGCAGCCGGTAAAGTCATGGAAGAAAAACAGGCGGAGAGAGTTTCCATACTGCTTATGAACCCTCAGAACGGAGAAATCTATGCCTGTGTCAATGTGCCTGAATTTGATCTGAACGATCCGTTTACTCTGAATACAGAAGAAACAGCAGCAGAGGGAGAAAAGAAGCAGGATCTTCTGAACCGGATGTGGAGAAACCCCTGCCTGAATGATACCTATGAACCTGGCTCGACTTTTAAGATCATCACTATGGCAGCAGGGCTGGAGGAAGGAGTGGTGTCAACAGAGGATCGTTTTTTCTGTCCGGGCTATAAGGTGGTGGAGGATCGGCGGATCCACTGTGCAAAGAGAACAGGACATGGTGCGCAGAGTTTTGTAGAAGGTGCCCAGAACTCCTGTAACCCGGTATTTATTGAGGTGGGTCTGCGGCTTGGAGCAGACCGTTATTATAAATATTTTAAACAGTTCGGACTTTTGAAAAAAACAGGAATAGATCTTCCGGGAGAGGCAGGAACGATCATGCATAACCCCAAAAATATGGGCGAGGTGGAACTTGCCACGGTATCCTTTGGCCAGTCGTTTCAGATCACACCGATCCAGCTTGCAACAACCGTCAGTGGGATCATCAATGGCGGAAACCGGATCACACCTCATTTTGGGATCAGCGTGGAAAGTGCGGACGGAACAAAGGTGCGGACACTGGAATATCCGGTGGAAAGCGGGATCGTGTCCGGTGAGACTTCCCGGACAGTACGTACGATCCTGGAAACTGTAGTTTCAGAAGGCTCCGGAAAAAATGCCGGGATCCAGGGATTTTCCATTGGGGGAAAAACAGCTACCTCTCAGACACTGCCCAGAGGCTCCGGCAGATATATTTCTTCATTCCTGGGGTTTGCCCCGGCAGAGGATCCGAAGGTCCTGGCTCTTTGTATCATCTATGCACCCCAGGGTATGTATTATGGTGGGATCATTGCCGCACCGGTGGTACGCAGTATTTTTGAAAATGTACTTCCCTATCTTGGGATCGAGAGGACAGTTACGGAAACTCCATTCGGGGAAAACCGGGCAGATGGGGTTGATTAATGAGGATAAAAGCCTTATACTGTTGAAGAAGTATAAAAAAACGAAAGAATTAGAGGTGTGAGGATGGAGTTTCATGTTGTGATCCCTGTGCTGATCTCATTTGCGATCAGCCTTGTATTAGGACCGATTGTTATCCCTTTTTTAAGAAGACTTAAAATGGGACAGACAGAGAGAGAGCTGGGTGTGCAGTCCCACCTGAAAAAGAACGGTACCCCTACTATGGGTGGGGTGATCTTTCTCATTGCAACAACTGTAACATCACTGTTTTATATCAGAGATTATCCGATGATCATCCCGGTACTTTTCCTGACACTGGGATTTGGACTGATCGGATTTCTGGATGATTATCTGAAGGTAGTTCTGAAGCGTTCTGACGGACTTCTGCCATGGCAGAAAATGGCACTGCAGATCGTTGTGACAGCTGTATTTGCTTTTTATCTTGTAAATTATTCCAACGTATCCCTGACTATGAAGATCCCGTTTTGGAGCGGACATTATCTGAACCTGGGATGGTTTGCGGTTCCGGTACTGTTCTTTGCGGTGATCGGTACAGTAAACGGAGTCAATTTTACGGATGGACTTGACGGACTGGCTTCCAGTGTTACCCTGATCGTGGCAGTATTCTTTACGGTGGTTTCCCTTGGAATGAACAGTGGTGTGGAACCGATCACCTGTGCAGTTGTGGGCAGTCTGATGGGATTTCTTCTGTTTAATGTATATCCTGCCAAGGTATTTATGGGAGACACCGGTTCTCTGGCATTGGGTGGCTTTGTGGCTGGTGTGGCTTATGCCATGCAGATGCCGCTGTTTATCATCCTGGTCGGACTGATCTACCTTGTGGAGGTATTGTCTGTTATGCTCCAGGTATCCTATTTCAAGGCAACACACGGAAAAAGAATCTTCAAGATGGCGCCTATCCACCATCATTTTGAGCTTTGTGGGTGGTCTGAGACACGAGTTGTTGCAGTGTTCTCTGTTGTAACTGCTATTATGTGCCTGATCGCTCTCCTGGCATTATAAGGAGGAACAGAAAAAATGGATTTAAAAGGAAAAAAAGTTCTCGTTTTCGGAGCCGGAAAAAGCGGCATTGGAGCAGCTGATCTGCTTGGAAGTGCAGGAGCACAGCCGGTAATCTATGACGGAAACGCAGATCTTGATAAAGAGGCAGTTTTACATAAAACAAACGGAAAATACACCCCGGAGATCTGGGCCGGAGATTTTCCGGAGAGAGCGCTGGACAGTCTTGATCTTGTAGTGCTAAGTCCGGGAGTTCCCACAGACCTGCCGCTGGTAAAGAGCTTCTATGAAAAGGGCCTTCCGGTATGGAGCGAGGTGGAGCTTGCCTACCGTACAGGCAAGGGAGAGGTTCTTGCGATCACAGGAACCAACGGTAAGACAACAACAACAGCACTCCTCGGAAAGATCATGGGAGATGCCCGTGAATCTGTATTTGTTGTAGGAAATATCGGAACTGCATATACATCCAAATCATTGGAGATGAGGGAGGATTCCGTAACTGTTGCGGAGATCAGCAGCTTCCAGCTGGAGACCATCGACCAGTTCCGCCCGAAGGTAAGTGCGATCCTCAACATCACAGAGGATCATTTGAACCGGCACCATACCATGGAGGAATACATCCGTGTAAAAGAACTGATCACCAAAAATCAGGGACCGGAAGATGTATGTGTTCTGAATTACGAGGATGAAGTCCTTCGTAAATTCGGTGAAAATATCGTTCCGAAGGTGGTATATTTCTCAAGCCTTCGTAAACTGGATCAGGGAATCTATCTGGACGGAAACCAGATCATTCTGAAAACAGAAAAAGAAGAGATCCCGATCGTAAAAACCGGAGAGCTTAAGATCCTGGGACGTCATAATCACGAGAATGTAATGGCAGCAGCAGCCATGGCATATTATGCGGGCGTTTCTGTGGAGAGTATCCGCAAGAGTGTCTGTGAGTTTGTGGCAGTTCCACACAGGATCGAGTATGTGACAGAGAAAAACGGTGTTGCATATTACAACGATTCCAAGGGAACCAATCCGGATGCGGCCATCAAGGGGATTCAGGCAATGAACTGTCCGACTCTTCTGATCGGCGGTGGCTATGACAAGGAATCCAGCTATGATGAGTGGATAGAATCCTTCGACGGAAAAGTCCGTTATCTTGTTCTCATCGGTCAGACGAAAGAGAAGATCAAAGCAGCAGCAGAACGTCTTGGATTTACAGATATCATCCTCTGCGAGGATCTGAAGGAAGCTGTCCGGGTCTGTGCGGAAAAAGCCAATCCCGGAGATGCGGTTCTGCTTTCACCGGCATGTGCGAGCTGGGGACAGTTTGATAATTATGAGCAGCGCGGTGACATGTTCAAGGAATACGTGAAAGCACTGTAATAATCCGAAAAATACATACATAAGCTGAAATAAAGACCACTGTGGAGGCCATGCATGAAGGCAGGACAGAAACAGACCGGAAAGACAGATACCGTTCTCTGGGTACTGGTTCTGATTCTGGTGGTATTGGGACTCGGGGCGCTTTTTTCGGCAAGTGAATATAATGGCAGAGTACGTTTCCACGACTCTGCCTATTATTTTAAGAAGCAGCTCTTTGCCACGGCACTGGGGCTGCTTGTTATGTATCTGGCATCACGGGTAGATTACCGACTGTCTGTAAAGCTGGCGCCGGCTGCCTATATTTTTTCGCTTTTTCTGTCTGCTGCAGTCCTGCTTTTCGGACAGGAGATCAATGGATCGAAGAGGTGGCTGAACCTGGGGCCGCTTTCCTTTCAGCCGTCGGAGTTTTCCAAGGTGGCAGTGATATTGTTTCTGGTGTGGCAGATCAGCAATACAAAAAGCAAAACAACCGGATTCTGGTTTATCTGCAGGACTATGATGACTTTGCTTCCGGTAGCAGGTCTGGTGGGCTCCAATAACTTAAGCACAGCGGTGATCATTCTGGGGATCGGTGTGCTGCTGATCTTTGTGGCCAATCCCAGGTATCTGCAGTTTCTCGCACTTGGAGGTGCGGGGATAGGATTTATTGCGGTTTTTCTTGCCGCGGAGAGTTATCGTCTGGAACGCCTGGCAATCTGGCGGGATCCGGAAAAATATGAAAAAGGATTTCAGACTATACAGGGCCTGTATGCGATCGGAAGCGGAGGGATCTTCGGCAAGGGGTTCGGGAACAGTCTGCAGAAGCTGGGATTTGTCCCGGAAGCCCAGAATGATATGATATTTTCTATTGTGTGTGAGGAAACGGGGATACTGGGAGCCTTTCTGACACTTTTTCTGTTTGGTATTCTGATCTGGAGGCTTTGTATTCTGGCATTAAACTGCCGGGATCTGCAGGGAACGCTGCTGTGCGCCGGGATCATGGCACATATGGCGATCCAGGTAGTCCTGAATGTTGCAGTAGTAACGAATACGATTCCCAACACCGGGATCACTCTGCCCTTTGTAAGCTATGGCGGAACTTCTGTTGTTTTTCTTCTGGGGGAAATGGGGCTGGCCTTAAGTGTCAGCAGTCACAGACATGGAAGGATCACATAGAATAACAAGTAAGAGGCCCTTTTAGGAGTGGAATACTTGAATGAGATCGATGAGATCATCGTGACCGGAGGCAGGCCGCTGCATGGAAGCGTCCGGATCCAGGGGTCAAAAAATGCGGCACTTCCGGTTATGGCAGCAGCACTCTTAAGTACCGGGACCAGTGTACTTCGGGGATGCCCGAAAATCAGTGATGTATATTTGATGGAAAAGATCCTGAAATATCTGGGGGCAGAAACCTGGTGGGAAGGTCAAGATCTTTATCTGGACTGCAGCCATGCGGACGGCACCATGATACCGGAGTGTTATTCCGGAAAAATGCGTTCTTCCGTGATCTTAATGGGAGCAATGCTGGGGCGGAGCAAAAAGGCACAGACAGGATATCCCGGAGGCTGTGTAATCGGGAAGCGGCCGGTGGATCTTCATATCCAGGTTTTGCGCCGCCTTGGTGCAGCTGTGGTGGAAAACGGCGGGATGATCCGGGCATCCTGTGGAAAACTCCGAGGCGCAGAGATGTTTTTTCAAAAAAGAAGTGTAGGCGCTACAGAACAGGGCATTCTGGCAGCGGTCCTTGCAGAGGGGAAAACAGTCCTTAACGGCTGCGCCTGTGAACCGGAAATTTATTGGCTTTGCCATTATCTTACCGGAATGGGGGCAAAGATCCGGATTCGTGAAAATGGCTGTATCTGTATTGAAGGGGTGGAGAAGCTTGAAGCTGGCGATAGCTGCATTCCACCAGACCGTATTGTCGCCGGGACCTATCTCATGGCAGCGGCGGCAACCAGAGGAGAGATCATCCTGGAAAATCCGCCTCTGGAGGAAATGGATGGAATCCTGGACGTATATCGGAAAATGGGTGGACAATGCCGCAGGGTAGGTGGTAAACTAATAGTCAACGGAAAAAATACAGGTTTTCCCCTGGAGCTTCTGGAAACAGAAGTTTATCCGGGATTTCCTACAGACCTGCAGTCTCCTGCGATGGCGGTATTGGCCACGATCCCGGGAGTGAGCAGGATCCGCGAGAAGATTTTTGAAGACAGATATAAAACAGCTTCATGGCTCTGTAAAATGGGAGCACAGATCCAGATCCGGGATGGAGTTGCTGTGATATACGGAGGGCAGCCCCTGACCGGTTGTACTGTGGAAGCAGAGGAACTTCGCGGTGGTGCGGCACTTGTGATCGCAGCACTTGCCGCGCAGGGGATTACCAGGATCCGGGGCTGTTGTTTCATAGAAAGAGGCTATGAACATATCTGTGAGGATCTGACCGCACTGGGCGGTCTGCTGATAAAGGACAGAGGAACTTTATGAAAACATCAAAAAAAAAGCCACTGAAAGCAGTTGGCGGACTTCTTGTCCTGCTGCTGGCAGGAATTATTTTCTTTTTTACGTATTATCAGGTAGATGAAGTGCAGGTGATGGGCAGCAACCATTATTCTGAAAAACAGATCAGGAAGATGGTGCTTAGGGGGCCGCTGGCATCCAATTCTGTTCTTGCACCGCTTCTTTATACTAAGCAGAATACAAAGGATGTTCCCTTTATAGAAGGCTATACCGTAACAAGGCTGAACCGGCACACCATCTGTGTCAGTGTGAAGGAGAAGGATATCGTTGGCTGTATCCCTTATCTGGACAGTTATATTTATTTTGACAGAAACGGTATTTTTGTGGAAGGATCCACGGAACGTAACGAAAAAATCCCGTTTTTTGACGGGATCAAAGTCAAAAAAGTGATCCAGAACGAGAAACTCCCCATCAAGGATGAAACGGTGATGAACACGGCAGTTGCTCTTTCTACTATTTTTGCAAAAAATGATAAGGTTCCGGATCACATTGAATTTGAAGACGACGGACAGATCAGTCTTGTTTACGGGGATATCACAGTTAAACTTGGAAAGGATGAATATCTGGAAGACAAAATGACCAGAGTTCTGGCTATCCTTCCGATGATTTCCGAAAAAAAAGGAATTCTCCATGCAGAAAATGTAAATGATAATTCCAAGAACATTACCCTGGAGCAGGAACAGGATGAGAGCCAGACTTCCGCAGAAAACTGGACCGGAGGCTATGATGAGGAAGGAAATTACACCGGAGAAGGCGAATACGACGAAAATGGCAACTATGTAGGACCGAAACCGCAGACGGATCTGGAGTATGCGCAGGAAAACTGGGTAGGTGGCTATGATGAAGAGGGAGATTACACAGGCAGTGGAGAGTACGATGCCAACATGACCTATGTAGGCGAAGCCCCCACAGAAGAAACCATGGCAGAAAAAGGAAACTGGAAGGGCGGTTACCGGGAAGACGGAGGCTATGACGGAGTCAGTGAATATGACCGTGATGGCAATTATGTAGGCACTCTGGAGGATTATCAGGCTTCGGCAGAAAGCTCCGGAGACGGAACAGACTCCGAAGATCCAGATGCTCAGAGTACGGATACCGAAGATACAGAAAATGAAGAAGACTCTTCAGACAGCAGTACGGACAGCACCGAGGAAGAGGCTGATTACAGCAGTGATCAGGAAGAAGGCGCTGAGGATTATGATGAAAATTCGTACAGCGATTACAGTGATGAGTCCGATTATGAGTAAAGATAAAAAAGCTTTCTTAATATATAGTACCGGTATTTGGGCATTTTGCCAGAGATTGTTTTGTAAATGTTTCGGTTAATAGAAACAGTGCCGAAATTTAGTGAAAAAAGTATAAAAAAACAAAATTAATGGTTGATTAATTACCGAAAAAAATATATGATATAACTATGTGTATATGTAGCTTGGAATAGATTATTACACTGAATCGGATATCAGGTAGAAATAAAGGAGGAAGTACATTGTTAGAGATAATGACGAATGAGGCTGAGTCTTCTGCGAAAATTATTGTAATTGGAGTAGGCGGCGCAGGTAATAATGCGGTAAACAGAATGGTGGAAGAGGCCATTGGCGGAGTTGAGTTTGTAGGTGTTAATACCGATAAACAGGCTCTGACACTGTGTAAAGCTCCGACTGTACTTCAGATTGGTGAGAAAATTACGAAAGGTCTCGGCGCCGGTGCACAGCCGGAGGTTGGACAGAAGGCAGCTGAGGAGAGCATTGAGGAAGTTAAGAAGATCATCGAGGGAGCGGACATGGTTTTCGTTACCTGTGGTATGGGAGGCGGAACCGGAACCGGAGCTGCTCCTGTGATCGCCGGTGCGGCAAAAGAGATGGGTATCCTGACTGTCGGTGTTGTTACCAAGCCTTTCCGTTTTGAAGCAAAGACCCGTATGAACAATGCACTTGCGGGAATCGAAAATCTGAAGAAAGCAGTTGACACTTTGATTGTCATCCCTAATGACAAATTACTTGAGATCGTTGACAGAAGAACAACCATGCCGGAAGCACTGCGTAAGGCTGATGAGGTTCTTCAGCAGGCAGTACAGGGTATTACAGACCTGATCAATCTGCCGGCTCTGATCAACCTTGACTTTGCAGATGTGCAGACAGTCATGACAGACAAGGGAATCGCTCATATCGGTATCGGTGAGGCAAGAGGTGATGACAAGGCTATGGAGGCTGTACAGCAGGCGGTATCTTCTCCGCTTCTTGAGACAACCATCAAGGGCGCTACTCATGTGATCATCAACATTTCCGGAGATATTTCTCTTATGGATGCCAACGATGCTGCAAGCTATGTACAGGAGCTTACAGGTGAGGATGCAAACATCATCTTTGGTGCTATGTATGATGATTCTGTTGCAGATTATGCGAGAATTACAGTTATTGCTACAGGTCTTACAGACAATAACCTTCAGAACACACCATTTGGAAACAGAGCTTCCAATTCTGTATTCGGAAACACCAAAAAAACAAGCCAGTCACAGCCAGGCGGTATGAACCTTAACATGCCAAGCTTCAGCCTGCCGACTATGAATTCCACACAGTTTGGAACAAAGGCTCCTACAAGCACTGTTCAGAAAAAGGACATCCAGATCCCGGATTTTCTTAAGAACAGATAATAAATGAACATGATAAGATCCGGCAGAGACTCCATCTGGAACGCTGCCGGATCTTTTTGACTTTCTGATCAAAAGAAACAGGAATGTCTGCTCTGTATGGAAACAGGATTTCTGTTCAGGATATCAGCATTCGCAGCTGAAAGTATCACATTTTGTATCACAGCAGCGATGTGCATTGTCACCGGATACATTGATGGAAGCTGCGGTGCATTTGCAGTGCTCATTGTAGGTGCAGTTGTGTGCTTTGCAGTCGATGTTAATGGTCTCACACCCACAGCAGGGATCTGCGGAATTTTTTACAGCGCACTCTTCCTGGTCACGGAAGCTTTCACAGGCGGTGTCGTCCGCATAACGAGCATCTGCACCTTCGACACTGATGGATCCCCTGGAGCAGAGAGAATTTTTGTTATAGCAGCAGTTGTGTGCGGAGCATTTAAGACTTGTCATAAAAGTGTCCTCCTGATAATTATGATTTTACCGGAAACCGTCAGCCTGCCGGAATGCGCATCCTGTCTGATCGTCAGCACTGCGGTAAGGCTTGACAGATTCCGATGTTGCATAGTATGTCCGGAAGAAGAAAAATTTATACTCAAAAAATAAATACATAATAATATAAAAAACAGTTGACAAATAGCAGACACCATGGTATCCTCTTAAAGTACGTAGCGAAAAGAAAGCAGAGTTCACTCTCACCTCAGCGCTGAAGATAAGCGACTCAGGTCAATATTGCACAGTACTGCGAACGGACCAACCATCAGTGCGCAGGTGTAATTATTTGAAGTGTGGACATCTGTCTGCGCTTTTTTTGTGCGGCTTAAGCTACATTAATGAGAAAGAAAAAAATAATTCTATCATGTTCATGGAGGTGTACAACAATTAGCGGTTTAATGATTAACGAACAGATCAGAGACAGAGAGGTACGCTTGATTGGTCCGGACGGAGCTCAGCTTGGAATCGTGTCCGCCAGAGAAGCGATGGCGAAAGCGCAGGAGGCAGGACTTGACCTTGTAAAGATTGCCCCACAGGCGAAACCGCCGGTATGCAAGATCATCGATTACGGTAAATACCGTTACGAGCTTGCAAGAAAAGAAAAAGAGGCCAGAAAAAAGCAGAAAACCATCGATGTCAAAGAAGTGCGTCTTTCCCCGAACATTGATACGAATGATTTGAAGACGAAGGTAAATGCAGCAAGAAAGTTCCTTAGCAAGGGCGACAGAGTTAAGGTTACACTTCGTTTCCGCGGAAGAGAGATGGCACATATGTCCAGCAGTAGGCATGTGCTTGATGACTTCGCAGATCTTCTGTCCGATATAGCGACTGTAGAGAAGGCTCCGAAGGTAGAAGGCAGAAGCATGACTATGTTTCTGACTGAGAAACGGTAGATATCTCAGTCTTCACGGCAACAGCCGGGCAGAACGGGATGCTATATAAAATTTAGAAGTACCAAATCAAGGAGGAATTCATAATGCCAAAAATTAAAACTTGCAGAGCAGCAGCAAAGCGCTTTAAAAAAACAGGTACAGGAAAATTAGTAAGAAATAAAGCCTACAAGAGCCATATCCTTACAAAGAAATCTCAGAAGAGAAAGAGAAATCTGAGAAAATCTACTGTTGTTGATTCTACTAATGTAAAGAGCATGAAGAAAGTATTACCATATTTATAAGATAGAGAAGACGAACAGGAGGAGAATTAAGAAATGGCAAGAATTAAAGGCGGATTAAACGCAAAGAAAAGACATAACCGTACATTAAAACTGGCAAAAGGCTACAGAGGAGCCCGTTCCAAACAGTATAGAGTAGCAAAACAGTCTGTAATGAGAGCTCTTACAAGCTCCTATGCAGGAAGAAAACAGAAGAAACGTCAGTTCAGACAGCTCTGGATCGCTCGTATCAACGCAGCAGCAAGAATGAACGGACTTTCCTACAGCAAAATGATGCACGGCCTTAAGGTTGCAAACATCGACATCAACAGAAAGATGCTTGCAGAGATGGCTGTTAATGATGCAGCAGGCTTCACAGCTCTTGCTGAGATCGCTAAGAAAGCAATCGCATAAGTAAAGTATTAAGAGACGAAGGAGTCCAGGGAATTTTTCCCTGGATTTTTTTGTAAAAAAATTCAGACAATTTGCCGAAAAACGACACAAGCTGTACAGCGGACAAGTGTCCGTGTTGTGCAATCAGACGAAAAACAACAGATAACTAAATTTGCCCTTGAAATAAAAAATATGCGATGCTATAATTTTACCATTAAACATTAGTAACGCGACAAAGCGCAGGAGGAGAGATTATTATGAAGAATTGGAAGAAAGTAATCGGCGTTGCATCAGCAGCAGCGATGACAGCAGCTATGATGATGCCTACATCAGTTTTTGCAGCAGATGAGACATTTAAGATCGGTGTGATCGGACCGATGACAGGTGATTACGCACAGTACGGTACCAACGTATACAACGCAGCCAAGATCGCAGCTGATGAGATCAACGAGAACGGTGGATTCAACGGATATAAAGTAGAGATTCTTGACGCAGGTGATGACCAGGGAGATCCGGAGAAGGCTGTTAACGCATACAATGACCTGATCGATAAAGGAATGCAGATGCTTTGTGGAACTGTAACATCCGGTTCCTGTATCGCAGTAGGAGCTGAGGCAGCTGAGGATACATTCCTCTTCACACCATCCGCAACAGCACTTGACTGTATCACAGCAGGAACAAACGAGTTCCGTATGTGCTTCACAGACCCGGCACAGGGAACCAAATCTGCTCAGTACATTTCCGAGCACAAACTTGCAACGAAAGTAGCAGTACTTTATGATTCCGCTGCTGACTACAACTCCGGTGTACATGACGCATTCGTTGCAGCAGCTGCTGATGACGGACTTGAAGTAGTTGCAGATGAGGCTTACACAACAGACAGCAACACAGACTATTCTGTACAGCTTGCAAAGATCAAGAAGAGCGGCGCTGAGCTTCTTTTCCTTCCAAACTACTATTCCGACAATGCGCTGATCCTTCAGCAGGCATCTGAGGCAGGACTTGACATTAAATTCTTTGGTGTAGATGGCATGGATGGTATCCTCAATGTAGAGAACTTCGATAAATCCCTTGCAGAGGGTGTTATGCTTCTGACACCATTCTCCGCAACAGCTACAGATGAGAAGAGCCAGAACTTCGTAAAAGCATACGGCGATGCTCACAACGGTGAGATCCCGAACCAGTTTGCGGCAGATACATATGATGTACTTTACGCAATGCAGCTTGCAGCTGACGATGCAAAGATCACACCAGATATGGAAAATGCAGACATCAGTGCAGCAATGAGCGCATCCATGGCAAACATCGAGCTTGATGGACTTACCGGAAAAGCAAAATGGACCGAGGATGGCGAGTGTGATAAAGAGCCGAAAGCATTCGAGATCAAAGACGGTGCTTATGTAGAGATGAAATAAGGAATTTCTGTTAACGTTAGGGGTCAGGGGACGGTCACCTTTAGTGGGAACCGTCCCCTTTTTCCCTTATCAATAAACAATTAAAAGAGGTGCGTTATGAGTTTTATATCTTATTTAAAAGACGGCATCAGTCTTGGCAGTATCTATGCAATCATCGCACTTGGATATACCATGGTTTATGGTATTGCCAAGATGCTGAACTTCGCACACGGAGATGTTATCATGGTGGGAGCTTATATCATCCTTACCTGTATCACAAGAGGCGGCATGTCACCGATCCTTGCTGTGATCCTTTCCGTTGTGATCTGTACACTGCTTGGTGTTGTCATTGAGAAGGTAGCTTACAGTCCACTTAGAAAAGCTTCCTCAAACCTGGCCGTTCTTATCACGGCTATCGGTGTCAGTTATCTGCTTCAGAACCTGGCACTTCTGATCTTCGGTGCAGATGCCAAGAGTTTCGTAGCTGTTATCAAAGTTCCGTCCATCACACTGTTTGACGGTGAGCTTACCATCAAGGGAATCACCATCGTAACCATCCTTGCATGTATCATCATCATGGTGGGACTTTCCCTCTTTGTAAAAAAGACAAAACCTGGCCGTGCCATGCAGGCGGTTTCCGAGGACAGAGATGCGGCACAGCTGATGGGAGTTAACGTCAATGCGACAATTTCCCTCACATTTGCCATCGGTTCCGGACTTGCAGCGATCGCAGGCCTTCTGCTCTGTCAGACTTATCCGACACTGACTCCTTACACAGGAGCCATGCCTGGTATCAAAGCTTTCGTAGCTGCTGTATTCGGTGGAATCGGTTCGATTCCGGGAGCTATGGTCGGCGGCATCCTTCTGGGAATCATCGAGATCTTCGGAAAAGCTTATATTTCTTCTCAGGTTGCAGATGCGATCGTATTTGCTGTCCTGATCGTCGTGCTTCTTGTAAAACCTACCGGACTGTTCGGCAAGAACATCCAGGAGAAAGTGTAAGGTGGCCGATATGAAGAATATGAAAAACAAAACAACAAAAAATAACATGATCAACTACGGAATTGTCATTGTACTCTTTGTGATCGTACAGGCACTTTCCTCAACTGGAAATCTTTCCAGACTTCTTATGGGACTTCTTGTTCCCCTTTGTGTTTATACCATTGCATCAGTTTCCCTGAACCTGGTAGTCGGTTTTTCCGGTGAGCTGAGCCTTGGACATGCGGGCTTCATGTGCGTGGGAGCTTTTTCCAGTGCCCTGTTTTCACAGGTTGTTGCAGACTCCATTCCGCAGGTTCCTCGCTTTATCCTTGCAATCCTTGTAGGTGCGGCAGTTGCAGCACTGTTCGGTGTGATCATCGGTATTCCGGTACTTCGTCTCCGCGGTGACTACCTGGCTATTGTTACACTGGCTTTTGGTGAGATCATTAAGAACCTGATCAATGTACTTTACATTGGCGTGGATGACAAAGGACTTCACGTTGCAACAAGTGCAGCCGGTCTTCATCTGGAAGCCGGCGGAAAGCAGATTCTCAAAGGTGCCCTTGGTATTTCGGGAACAGCAACTCTTTATAAAGATATCAAGAATTACTTTTTCCTGATCGGCGTGATCCTGCTTCTTCTCACATTGTTTATTGTACAGAACCTTGTAAACTCCAGAAGCGGACGTGCTATTATGTCAACCAGGGACAACCGTATTGCAGCGGAGTCTGTAGGAATCAATATCACCAGATACAAACTGCTTGCATTTACAATTTCCGCAGCCCTTGCAGGAGTTGCAGGTGTGCTGTATGCACATAACCTTTCTCTTCTTAAGGTTTCTGTATTCGATTACAATATGTCCATTCTGGTACTTGTGTATGTAGTACTTGGAGGAATCGGAAATATCAGAGGATCTATCATTGCAACCATTATCCTTTATGCACTGCCTGAGCTTCTCCGTGGATTCGCAAACTACCGTATGCTGATCTATGCCATCGTACTGATCATCATGATGCTCTTTAACTGGGCACCGGCAGCAAGAGACTGGAGAGCACGCATGGTAGAGAAATTTAAAGGCAAAAAAGAGAAAAAGGAGGTGGCCTGATCATGGCAATGCTGGAAGTAAATAATCTGTCTATCCAGTTCGGCGGTCTTCGTGCTGTTGACGGCTTTAATATGACCATTGAGAAGGGACAGCTCTATGGACTGATCGGACCTAACGGTGCCGGTAAGACAACGGTATTCAACCTTCTCACAGGTGTATACAAACCAACAGAGGGAATCATCAGACTGGACGGCCAGGACATCACCGGAAAAAGCACCATTGAGATCAACAAGGCCGGAATTGCAAGAACCTTTCAGAATATCCGTCTTTTCAAGGATATGCCGGTTCTTGACAATGTAAAAGTAGGACTTCACAATCATCATCCATATTCCACACTGACCGGGATCTTAAGACTGCCGAAATATTACAAGGTAGAAAAAGAGATGAATGAACGTGCCATGGAGATACTGAGGGTGTTTGATCTGGATAAGGAAGCAGACACTCTGGCAGGAAATCTGCCTTATGGTAAACAGCGTAAGCTGGAGATCGCCAGAGCTCTTGCCACAGAGCCGAAGCTTCTTCTCCTGGATGAGCCGGCGGCTGGTATGAACCCGAATGAGACACAGGAGCTGATGGATACTATCCGTTTTGTGCGGGAGCATTTTGATATGACTGTTCTTCTGATCGAGCACGACATGAAACTGGTGGGCGGTATCTGTGAGGAACTTACAGTTCTGAACTTCGGTCAGGTACTGATCCAGGGTGAGACATCTGCAGTGCTGAAAGACCCGACGGTTATCACTGCATATCTGGGAGAATAAGGAGGAACGAGACAATGGCAATGTTGGAAGTAAAGGACCTCCAGGTCTATTATGGTGTGATCCAGGCTCTGAAGGGAATTTCTTTTCATGTAAATCAGGGAGAGGTTATTGCGCTGATCGGTGCCAACGGTGCCGGAAAGACAACCACACTTCAGACACTTACCGGAATTCTTTCTCCGAAGTCCGGAAGCATTGTGTTTGAGGGAAAAGACCTCACAAGAACACCAGCCCATAAGATCGTAGAAATGGGAATGGCACACGTTCCGGAAGGAAGACGAGTATTTGCGGATATGTCCGTTTATGAGAATCTGCTCCTTGGAGCCTATACAAGAAAGGACAAGGCAGAGATCGCAGAGAGCCTTGCTGGTGTATACAAGAGATTTCCGCGTCTGGAAGAACGTAAAGGACAGCGTGCCGGAACACTTTCCGGTGGTGAGCAGCAGATGCTTGCCATGGGACGTGCACTGATGAGCAGACCAAGGATCATTTTGATGGATGAGCCGTCCATGGGTCTGTCGCCGATTTTTGTAAATGAGATTTTTGACATTATCCGCGAGGTAAGTGAGAGCGGAACTACAGTGCTTCTGGTTGAGCAGAATGCGAAGAAGGCTCTTTCCATTGCGGACAGAGCGTACGTTCTGGAAACAGGAAGCATTACTATGGATGGAAAGGCAGAGGATCTTCTGAATGACGAGGCCGTTCAGAAGGCATATCTTGGAGAGTAGGGGGAAAGACATGGATAATTTCGTAATTACCATTGCAAGACAGTATGGAAGCGGTGGACGTACCATCGGAGAGGAGCTTGCAAAGAAATTAGGGATTTCTTACTATGACAAGGATATCATCCGCATGGCATCTGAGGAGAGCGGCATTCATGAGCAGCTCTTTGGAAGGGCAGATGAAAATGTCAGCACAAAGCAGAGATTTTTTGCAAAGTCCGGAATCTACAAGGGTGAGCTGATCCCGCCTCAGAGCAAGGATTTTACATCCGATGAGAACCTGTTTAATTATCAGGCAAAGGTAATCCGGCAGCTGGCAGAAAAAGAGTCCTGTGTGATCATCGGACGTTGTGCAAATATGATCCTGAAGGATTATTCCAATGTTCTTCGTGTGTTTGTTTACGGAGACTGGGATTTCCGTATCCGTGAGGCAAGCAAGAAGCTCAGCGGAACCACAAAGGACATTGAGAAATTCATGCATAAAGATGACAAACGCAAAGAAGATTTCTGCAAACGTTTCATGGGTGTTGACTGGGCAGACATGACGAAATACAATCTGTGCCTGGATAACGGTACCCTTGGTTATGAGAAATGCGTGGAGGAGATCGAGAGTGCACTTGAGATCCTGAAAAAATAAGACATATATCAGAGAATATTCCCCGGGAAAGAAAAGCCAAAAGTCTTTTCCCGGGGATTTTTTCATATATTGTGGAAAAGTATATTTGATCCGGCGGGAAATATGGATAAGCGAAAAAAATATTTCTGTGTAGTGGCAATGGTATTGATTCTGCTCAGCGGATATGGAAAAATCTCAGACAGTGCATTTCGGATGCGGGTGACCAGAATGATCGCCGGTGAGGGGATGCTCCGGCTGGTGGCGGCGCAGTACGGACAAAAAGCAGCAGAACCGGTGGCTGAGACAGCCTCTGACAGAAGCGAAAAAGAGGATCGTCCACGTGTGGCTCTTACCTTTGATGATGGACCGCATGCAACATATACACCTCTGCTTTTGGATGGCCTGCGGAAGCGTGGGATCCATGCCACATTTTTTCTTATGGGAAAAAATATCCGAGGAAATGAGGAAATCGTAACGCAGATGCAGAGAGACGGTCATCTCATCGGTAATCACACGTATGATCACGTGCAGCTTGATAAGCTTCCTGGTGATCAGGCATGTCAGCAGATCATAAAGACGAATAATGAGATCTACGAGATCACCGGAGAATATCCCATGTATCTTCGCCCGCCCTACGGTGCCTGGCCGAAGGATCTGGAGCTCTGTGTGACCATGCTGCCGGTATTCTGGGATGTGGATACCCTGGACTGGAAATCAAAAAATGTCCGTTCTGTGGAAAATATCGTAAAAAGACAAGTGAAGGATGGCTCCATTATCCTGATGCATGACAGCTTTTCTACATCCGTGGAAGCGGCCCTGGAGATCGCGGATATGCTTACGGAAGAAGGATATGACCTGGTAACTGCAGATCAGCTGCTGGTGATGTAACTGTGATTTGCCGAAAAGGCAGAAACGATTGCTTTTTTATGTGCAAACAGGTAAAATTATAAAAATAAGGAATCTGTCCGTATGCCGGAAACAAATGAAACGATCGTTGCCGGATACAGATCTATGAAAAGAATACGGATCGTGAATATCCGCTTTTTACAGAAAATACAGGAGTGAAAACCATGGATTTATTTGAATACGCAAAATCAAAAACGCTGGACCAGGAGTCGCCTCTGGCATCCAGACTGCGTCCGCGAACGCTGGATGAGGTGGTGGGACAGCAGCACATCGTAGGAAAAGATAAATTGCTGTATCGTGCCATAAAGGCGGATAAGCTGACATCTGTTATTTTTTACGGCCCTCCGGGAACCGGAAAGACCACCCTGGCAAAAGTCATCGCCAATACCACAAGCGCCAGCTTTACCCAGATCAATGCAACCGTAGCAGGGAAGAAAGATATGGAAGCAGTTGTAAAGCAGGCACAGGACGATCTCGGCATGTATGGGAAAAAGACCATTCTGTTCATTGATGAGATCCACCGTTTCAACAAGGGACAGCAGGATTATCTTCTTCCCTTTGTGGAGGATGGAACCATCATTCTTATCGGGGCCACAACAGAGAATCCATATTTTGAGGTAAACGGAGCGCTTCTTTCAAGATCGATCATCTTTGAATTGAAGTCCCTGGAGATACCGGAGATAAAGGAACTGATCTTGCGTGCGGTTAACGATCCGGAACGTGGAATGGGAAGCTATGGGGCGGTGATCGAGGAGGATGCTTTGGAATTTCTGGCAGATATGGCAGGAGGAGACGCCAGAAGCGCTTTAAACGCCATAGAATTGGGAATCCTCACCACACCCCGTGATACAGACGGTAAGATTCATCTGACCCTTGAGGTGGCTTCTGAGTGTATCCAGAAGCGGGTGGTGCGCTACGATAAGAACGGGGACAATCATTATGATATCATTTCTGCCTTTATCAAGAGCATGCGAGGCTCCGATCCGGATGCGGCAGTCTATTATCTGGCAAAAATGCTCTATGCAGGAGAAGATGTGAAGTTTATTGCAAGGAGGATCATGATCCTTGCTTCCGAAGATATTGGAAATGCAGATCCGCAGGCTCTCTGCGTGGCAGCAGCAGCAGCTCAGGCTGTGGAACGTGTGGGAATGCCGGAGTCCCAGATCATTCTTTCCCAGGCAGTTACATACATGGCCTGTGCACCCAAGAGCAATTCTGCAGTAAATGCCATACAGGAAGCCATGCGCTGCGTGAAGGCGAAGAAGACAACCGTTCCGGTGCATCTGCAGGATGCCCATTATGGTGGCCACGAAAGTCTGGGTCATGGTATCGGATATAAATATGCCCATGATTATCCGAATCACTATGTAAAACAGCAGTATCTGCCATCAGAAATCGAAGGAGAACATTTTTACGAGCTCAGTGATATGGGATATGAAAAGAAACTGAAAGAGCATATGAAGAAGATCCACGAAGAAGCGAAATAAATGAATATAAGTAAAACGGAGGAGCCTCTCAGAGAAGCTCCTCCATTATTTTGTCATAAACATTCTGGTATTTATAAGGCCAGCTTTCACATACAGACTGTGCAGCAGCAAGATTTGGCACATTGATGCTGAGATCAACGATGCTGACGCCGCTTTCGATGATCCGCAGACGTACCGAGTAGCTACCCTCTTTGGTGGGATAGTAATCTGCAGGAGTCAGGAGATGTTCTTCGATCTTGCAGTGGAGGGAATTGAGATATTCTTCCACTTCTTTCTTGATGTCAGAGGAAAGTTCTTTGGAAAAATATTTCAGAGTGTTTTTTCCCTCGGAGGTCAGTCGATAGTAACTGCGGTTGGACTGTGAAGACATTTCCACCAGATCTGCCTCCACAAGTTCGGAAACTGCCTGCTGGAGCTGAAAATAATTGGTGTATTTCCGGTCCAGGATAAAATCGGTAATCTGGGAATTTGTGAGATCCCCATCGGAATTCTGCAGCATATATAAAATAATAAGCTTATAGGTTGTAAAAGGTGATGCCATAAGAATCCTCCTTTTTACTGGCTGCGGGAAAGGGCTTCGAGAGCTTTTCCCTGAAAACTTGCTCTTTCTTTCATCCGGTGATGAAGAAGGTTTAAAACTTCTCGTTTGCGGCTGGCCCATAAAGGTGCGATCAGCAGATCCTTCGGTCCATCGCCGGTGACCCGGTGGATCACGATATCCGGTCTGAGATGTTCCAGACAGTCAATGACAAGGTTCAGATACTCGTCCCGTTCATAAGTGCGGAAAAGACCGGCTTCATGATCAGCGGCAAGATCTGTACCACGCAGTACATGAAGAAGCTGCAGCTTGATCCCCTGGATATCCATGGCGTTCAGATAAGCCATTGTTTCCAGGATATCCTTCCGGCTTTCACCGGGAAGCCCCAGGATGGTGTGGACGATCACTTCGATGCCGCCTGCGCGGAGATTTTTTACTGCGGTATCAAAACAGGACAGTGGATAGCCGCGCCGTATATATCTGGCGGTATCTTCATGGATAGTCTGGAGTCCCAGCTCCACCCACACCGGTTTGATCTGGTTCAGGGAATAAAGAAGATCCAGTACATCATCTCCCAGACAGTCCGGTCTGGTACCAATGGACAGTGCCACGATATCCGGATGGGAGATGGCTTCTGTGAAGATCTTACGCAGGTGTTCCACAGGAGCATATGTGTTTGTATATGCCTGAAAATAGGCGATATATTTATGGATCGGGCGTTTGGAAGAGAGACTTTTGATCTGTGTGTTGATCTGCTCTGTAATGGAAAGAGCGGCGTTTGCTGCAAAATCTCCGCTTCCGCCCTGGCTGCAGAAGATGCAGCCTTTTTTGCCCAGGGTGCCGTCACGGTTGGGACAGGACATGCCGCCGTTTAATGCAACCCGGTAGACCTTTTCGCCGTATCGCTCCCGGAGCATATAGTCCAGAGAATGATATGGCTTGTCGTTCCAGCGCTTCATTATGCCTCTTTCGGTTCGTTTTTCTCTTCGCCGTTTTCTTCGTTTTCATCTTTCGGTATATAGTTATCGAAGATCTTTACAAAGATCTTCGATTTCCAGTACGCCAGCGTAGAAAATCCCATCAGAATAAAAAGCATGATCAGGATGGATGTAAACCGTGCGTAGCTCACATAAGCAAAAAGCCACATCAGTAGGAGTGGGGACGCAGAGATCACAAGCATCAAAAGTGTCAGCGGAAGATGGCGGACGGACATCAGGAATGCATTTACAAAGGTATTCTTGACGGAATTAAAAAATTTGGAAAGGATCGGATAAATGTACAGAAGGATCATCGCATAGATCAGTGCAAATGCAATGAACAGACTGAAAAGTCCTTTGTACATAGCTCCGCTTCCGACTCTGGCGATCCGAAGATCGATAAACAGAACAGCAGCGGTGAGGAGCATGATGATATTGATGATGGTCGCCTGTTTGAAGTTCTGTTTGAAGGAGTGGAAAAAGCTGCGGGCAATATAGGATTCCTCGTCTCTTGCCATCTTTAGTGTGACATAGTAGAGAGCTGTTATGGAGGCGCCTGCGGTGACAACCGGAATGCAGCAGAGGATGCACAGAAAATTCAGAAGAAGCAGGTCTGCTACGCGTCCCATGAACACGAAGAATTTGTTGTCCATGTTGAAAAAACGATTCATTTGATAAGTCTCCTTTTCTTTTGGATATTATTTTAAGTATACCCAATCACAGCAGAAAAAGCAAATCCCAAATGTTTTCCGGGGCAGTGGAAATGGGAAAATCATGTGTCCGCCATAGAAAGACAAAAAAGAGAAATAGTTTATTAAATTTTCCTAAAAGGCTTGCTTATCACGATTTAGAGTGTTAAAATATCAGTATTGTATTAGACGAAATTCATGTATTTTAAAGGAGCGTAACAATGAGCAAAAAAATCAGGACGGAGGCTGTGGATCATCTTTTTGAAGCGATCCTGTGCCTGAAGGACAAGGAAGAGTGTTATACATTTTTTGAGGATGTGTGCACCATCAATGAGCTGCTTTCTTTATCTCAGCGCTTCGAGGTAGCCAAGATGCTTACTGATAAGCGTACATACCTTGATATTTCCGAGAAAACAGGAGCTTCCACAGCTACGATCAGCCGTGTGAACCGTTCCCTGAACTATGGAAATGATGGTTATGAGATGGTATTTGCACGTATGAAGAAGGATAACGGGGAGCAGGGCGGCGAAGCAGAATAAGGCTTACGTCCATACCGTGATGATAACGGATAATGCTGTAACGAAAAAGAGACAGGCGATCGTGCGTCTGTCTCTTTTTTTTCGGTGCGCCCGGCGACGCACGTTTATGACCGGATGTGAGCTCCGGATATTATTTGTCTTTTTTTGAGGAATCCGTATCTTTTGAGGAATTCATGTGGTCGATCATGTTTTCGATGATCATTTTTTTCATGTATACGTCGAAGCTAAGAAGACAGATAAAGGAAAACTGGTGAAGGAATTCCTTATCCTCCGGGTCGGCGTCCTCAAAAATTTCTCCGGCACTTTTGAAACGGCGCATAAGATCCTTTTCCAGGTAACGGATCTGTGACTGCTCCATACTGAAAACCTCCTGGTAGATGTAAGTCATGTCCTTTTCTGTAACGGACTTGAAGTATTTCTCGGTGATCGGTCCCAGAAGGGTCTGGATATCACTGATGGAGAGGATATTCTTAAAATAGTAGATAAAGATCAGCATCAGCAGATGCTCCCGGGAATAGCGCTTCTTTTCCGGCGGGGGAAGGAGCTTGTTCTTTGCGTAATTGTTGATCATGGTCTTGGTCAGGATCTTGTCATCATGATGACGCTTGGTGGAAGCGAGATTATCTTCCATAAAGGTTGTGACCTGATCCATGTAAAGAGCAATATTGGGAATTTCATCGGGTTTTATATAATCAAGCTCAGCAATTTTTGCAAAAATGCTGTTCATCATTTCTTTTTCGTTTTCTGTCATCGTATTATCACCTCTGCTCCTTATTATATAGTTTTAAATACTACTTGTAAAGAAACTTTTTTTCAGAGAGGTGGGTTTACCGGAAAGTAAAGTCATGATAGTATATAAAGATACTGTTCATATGGAAAAAGAAATGGAGATCAAAATGAGTATACATGATGCTTTGGACACATTGAATCCTATGCAGCGGGAAGCTGCCGTACATACAGAGGGACCACTTCTGATCCTTGCAGGAGCCGGTTCCGGAAAAACAAGAGTGCTGACCCACAGGATCGCCTATTTAATGGAAGAAAAGGGTGTAAACCCATGGAATATCCTGGCGATCACCTTTACCAACAAGGCCGCCAGTGAGATGCGGGAACGTGTGAATAAAATTGCGGGAATGGGTGCGGAGAGCGTATGGGTCTCCACCTTCCATTCCGCCTGCGTGAGGATCCTGCGCAGACATATTGAGGTGCTGGGCTTTGGCAGTAATTTTACCATCTATGATGCCGACGACCAAAAAACAGTCATGAAGGAAATCTTCCGGAAGTTTGATATCAATACCAAGATTTACAAGGAACGAGGCGTTCTTGCTGAGATTTCCCATGCCAAGGATGAACTGATCACACCGGAAGAGATGGAGCTGAATGCAGGCGGCGATCCGGATGCACGGAAGATTGCCGGTATGTATAAGGAATATCAGTCTATCCTCAGGGGAAACAATGCGCTGGATTTTGATGACCTGATCGTGAAGACTGTGGAGCTTTTTCAGCATAATCCGGATATCCTGGACTATTATCAGGAACGTTTCAAATATATTATGGTGGATGAGTATCAGGATACCAATACTGCCCAGTTTAAATTTGTAAGTCTTCTTGCTGAGAAATACAAGAATCTCTGTGTGGTTGGTGATGATGATCAGTCCATCTATCGTTTTCGTGGAGCAAATATCGGGAATATCTTAGGCTTTGAGAAGGTTTTTCCTGAGGCTAAGGTGGTGCGCCTGGAACAGAATTACCGTTCTACCCAGAACATCCTCAATGCAGCCAATGAGGTGATCGTCAACAACACAGAGCGTAAGGAAAAACGCCTCTGGACAGAGAACGAAGAGGGCGATAAAGTACATTTCCGTCAGTTCAACAACGGATTTGAGGAAGCGGAGTATGTTGCAGGAGAGATCATCCAGGGGCGCCGCAACGGGAAATTCCAGTACAAGGACTGTGCAGTACTTTATCGGACCAATGCCCAGTCTCGTCTCTTTGAGGAGAAATTTCTCCTGGCAAATGTTCCTTATAAGATTGTCGGCGGCGTGAACTTTTATGCCCGCAAAGAGATCAAGGATCTGTTAAGCTATCTGAAGACCATTGACAATGCCAGTGATGATCTGGCTGTGCGCAGGATCTTAAATGTGCCAAAAAGAGGAATCGGACTCACCAGCATCGGCCGTGTCCAGGACTATGCGGATATGATGAACCTGAGCTTTTACGATGCGCTCCGCGTGGTGGAGGAAGTACCGTCCATTGGCAGGGCAGCAGGAAAGATCAATGATTTTGTATCCTTTATCCAGGGACTGAAAAGTAAGGCAGAGGCCTATACAGTCCGTGAAACCCTGGAAGAGGTCATTGAGCTTACCGGTTATGTGAAGGAACTGGAGGCAGAGAAAACGGAGGAGGCTCAGGCGAGGATCGAAAATATCGATGAGCTGATCTCCAAGACAGAATCCTTCCAGGAAGCCATGGAGGAGGCCGGACAGCCGGCAACACTTTCTGCATTTCTGGAGGAGATCGCACTGGTGGCAGATATCGATTCTGTTGATCCGGATCAGGATTATGTGTTGCTGATGACCCTTCACAGTGCCAAGGGACTGGAATTCCCCAATGTATTTATCGTGGGAATGGAGGACGGTGTTTTTCCGGGATATGCTTCCATCTGGTCCGGTGATCCGTCGGATATCGAGGAGGAGCGAAGGCTCTGTTATGTGGGAATCACCCGTGCCATGAAGGAACTGACTTTAACCTGTGCAAAACAGCGGATGATCCGTGGGGAGACTCAGTATAACCGTGTGTCACGTTTTGTAAGGGAGGTTCCACGGGAGCTGGTAGATCTTGGACATACCATTCAGGAGAAAAAGCCCAGAGTAGATGATATCGTATCTCCGAAAAGCGCCTATGCCCAGATGAAAATGAATTTCCAGGCAAAGAGCACCCTGCAGAAAAAAGATTTCACAGTGAAGAAGGCGGACAGCCTGGACTATGGTGAGGGAGACACGGTCCGTCATGTGAAATTCGGAGTCGGTATCGTAAAAAATATCGCAGACGGCGGCAGAGACTACGAAGTGACGGTAGACTTTGACAAAGTCGGCGTGAAAAAAATGTTCGCCGGTTTTGCCAAGCTGAAGAAGATCTGAGAGGGATCTCTCCGGGCAGACTATTTCTGCAAAAAACTGTAAAAATCCGGCCTCAAGGTTGTAATTGGAAAACCGGTATGTTAGAATCAGTATCAGCGTAATTGAATTGCTGTGAAGTGAACAGTATCACCGGCACATATGCTGCCGGATACTGTGAGGAGGGAATCGGGTAAAAAGCCTGAGCGGTTGCGGCCACTGTATACAGAAGAAGGGATTTCACATGCCATTGCAGAAACTCATGTGAGAAGGCGAAATCCCGATGTCAGAGAGATTCTGGAGAAAATTCTGATACATCATTCATGATTGGCTAAAAGATGAATGGTGTATCAGTTTTTATTTTGCGGAGTTTTTTCTGAGTCTGTAAGTCAGGAAACCTGCTTGACAGTATGTAAGTGGGAGCTTCCGTACAAAGTGTTCCGTGCAGATTTTATGAAGCCCCATCTTTTCGGTTACCCATAGGCAACAGGAGATAAAACAGGCGAAAAGAGAGGAAATGAAATGAAAAACAAGTATGTATCCACAAGAATCATGGCAATGGTAATGGCAGCGGCAATGACCGTATCAGCAGCTCCGGCTGTTTATGCCGCAGAGAGAGCAGACTCCGAGACCATCAAGGAAGACAACCAGCCGGCAGCAGAAGACAGTACAGAGTCTGCAGACATCGAAGATTCTTCCGCAGAGGCAACCAAGACAGAATATCCTCTGACCATCACAACCTATGATTACGATGGAAACGAAATCGAAACCACTTATGAAAAAGCACCGGAAAAAGTCCTTGCTGTATATCAGGGAAGCATTGAGACTATGCTCGCACTTGGTCTGGAAGACCACCTGGTAGCTACCGCAGGTCTTGATAATGAAGTTCCGGAAGATCTCAAAGAAGCATTCTCAAAAACAAATTATCTTGACGAATTTACCCCATCCCTTGAAACTGTAACAATGCTGGAGCCGGACATGATCTTATCCTGGAGCTCTCTTTTCTCTGATAAGAATCTGGGAAATGTAACAGACTGGATCGACAAAGGCTGCAACACCTACTACAACACCAATACTCGTCCGGACGGCGACAGAACACTGGAAAATGAATTCACAGATATCTTAAATATCGGAAAGATCTTCGATGTACAGGACAAAGCACAGGCTATCGTTGATGATGCAAAAGCAGTGATCGACAAAACTCTTACTGCAACTGCAGATGTAAAAGACAAACCAAGCGTAATGGTATTGGAGCCTCTTGGAGATGACATCACAAACTATGGCGTAAAGAGCCTTGGCGGAGATATGGTAACACAGTTAGGCGCAACTCTTGCAAACCCGGATGCTTCCACCGTTGGAAAAGAGGATATCATCGCAGCCAACCCTGACGTGATCTTTGTGGTTTACATGCCATATGCAGGAGATGATCCGGAAACTGTTAAGAACAGCCAGCTTGCAGTGATCCAGGATGATGAGTCCCTGAAGAGCCTTGACGCAGTAAAGAACGGACGTGTTTACCCGATCATGCTCAGTGAGATGTATGCAAGTGCAACACGTACCCAGGACGGAATCGAAACTTTTGCAAAGGGATTATATCCGGACGTAAATCTTGACTGATCGGAGAAAATGCAGTGAAAGAAACAGCTTCACAGAGAAAAAAAGATAAGGTGCTCAGAACATCCATGTATGTGGCAGTTCTCATCGGACTTGCAGGATTCCTTATTTTTTCCATACTTGCAGCCATCACTTTTGGAAATGCGGATCTGTCACTGAAGGATGTATACAGCGTTATCGCTTATAAATTGTTTCATATAAAAAGTCTGTCCGCCTATGCGGAAGGCGCAGTTCATGATGTTGTGTGGCTGATCCGGCTGCCTAGAGTCCTTCTGGCTCTGGCAGTTGGAATGGCTCTTTCCGTGTGCGGCGTGGTGATGCAGGCTATCGTGCAGAACCCGCTGGCAGACCCGTATGTGCTGGGTATCTCATCTGGTGCATCTCTGGGTGCCACACTGGCCATCATGCTTGGAATCGGAAGCTTTCTTGGTGGAAACTCTGTGGGAATCACAGCTTTCATTGGCGCGATGATCACTTCTTTTGCGGTGATCGCCATTGCAAACATGGGTGGAAAGGCAACTTCCGCAAAACTGATCCTTGCGGGAATGGCGGTCAGCGCAGTCTGTTCTGCTTTTTCCAATTTTGTCATTTATATTACCAATGACAAAAATGCGGCAACAGAAGTTATGAAGTGGAGCATGGGAAGTCTTGCCGGAGCAAGCTGGACCAGAGTGGGTGTAATGCTTCCGGTCACGCTGGTGTGCGTGGCTGTTTTCTGGACGCAGTACCGGAACCTGAATCTGATGCTTCTGGGAGATGACGTATCCATTACCCTTGGAACAGATCTGCACAGACTGCGGACTTTTTATCTGATCGTTGCTTCTGTTATGATCGGATTTGCCGTGTACTGTGCCGGTGTGATCGGATTTGTGGGACTGGTGATCCCTCATGTGGTCCGGATCCTTTTTGGAACAGATCACAGAAAACTGCTCCCCTTAAGTGCGCTTCTTGGTGCATCGTTTCTGATCTGGTGCGATGTGGCATGTCGTGTGATCCTTAAAAATTCCGAGATGCCCATCGGTGTGCTGGTATCCATTATCGGTGCTCCCTGCTTTATTTATCTGCTTGTGCGGAAATCCTATGGATTCGGAGGTGCCCGGTAATGAAGATCACCACAGAAAATATTCAGGTTGGCTTTCACGCCAGACAGATCTTGAAGGGAATCTCCATGGAATCCCAGGATAAGGAACTGGTAGGAATCATCGGACCAAACGGAAGCGGAAAATCCACTTTGCTGAAATGCATTTACCGTATTCTGAAACCAGACGCAGGAGCCGTGTATCTGGACGGCGAGGAGCTTCATTCCATGAGTGTTCGAAGCTCTGCGAAAAAAATGGCCGTGGTGGCACAGCACAATTATTATAATTTTGATTTTACGGTCCGCGAGGTGGTTCTTATGGGGCGTGCGCCTCATAAAAAGACTCTGGAACGGGACAATGCAAAAGATTACCAGATCGTGGATGAAGCGCTGAAAACCGTACAGATGGAGGCGTTTGCAGACCGTACCTTTTCCACTCTTTCCGGAGGAGAGCAGCAGAGGGTGATCCTGGCAAGAGCACTTGCCCAGCAGACCTCTGCACTGATTCTGGATGAGCCTACCAATCATCTGGACATTACCCACCAGATCATGCTGATGGAGCTGGTGAAAAAACTTAATGTAACCGTGATCTCCGCTATTCACGATCTGAATATTGCAGCAGCATACTGTGATAAGATCTATGTACTGAAGGACGGAGTTCTGGAAGGTTACGGAACGCCGGAAGAAGTCCTGACCCCGGAGCTGATCCGCAGGATCTATAAAGTAGAAGCGGAGATCGTTTACGACAGCCGCGGAAAGATGCATATTTTGTTTTTATGATTCTGGCTGTGAGGCGGGATGCATAGAGGGAAAAAGATGAAAAAGATCGGGATTTTGACATGCCTTAATTCCAATGATGTGTGTACCAGGGCAGGATGTCTGTCTGCATTTCGGGAAAGAAGAGATTTTTTTTCCGGCTATCCGGAAGATACGATTCTGGCAGCTGTGATGACATGCAACGGATGCAAAGAAACCAATGCAAAAGAACCTGCTGAAGATGAGGGGATTTTGGAAAAGGCAGATCGGCTGGTCAGTGAAAAGATCAGCGTCATCCATGTCGGGGTATGCCGTCTGAATGAGGAAAAAAAGGAATGTCCGCGGATAACACAGATCTGCGGTCTGATAGAAGAACGCGGGATCAAAGTGATTCGAGGAACCCATAAAGAATAAGAGAAAACCGCCGTATCTTTCCGGAAATGCCGGAAATACGGCGATTTTTTTATAGAATGTTTCTGCGAAAATTTGTGTAAGTTCTGGTAAAACCAGACATATGGTGGTATAATAAGAACATTAAAAAAAGGCTCGGGTGCAGCGACCTCAAAAAACGCTGCGCTGCAGATTTACTGACAGAAAGTACAGCCGAACAGAAAGAAAGGATGGTGCAGTGTTATGAATTTAAATACAACAAAACTTGAAGAACTGCTCGCAACACTGAAGAAAAAAGAAGAAGAGAAAGATAAGAACACAGTCCTTTGGGTACTGGCGATCATCGGTGCTGTTGCAGCTGTTGCCGGTATTGCGTTTGCAGTATACCGTTTCTTCGCTCCGGATTATCTGGAAGATTTTGAAGAAGATTTTGATGATGACTTCGATGATTATTTCGAGGATGAGGAAGAGTAAGAACTTTCACTGCAGAGGCTGTTTTGAGCAGATCAGAATGGCTGTCTGTTATGTATGAATATGAGAAGCGGATAATTGAAGCCCCGGCGCGATACCGGGGCTTGATTTTTGAAGACGGACCGTGAAACGCTGGCGTTCATGAGCAGACAGTAAAGAGGATCCTGAATGTTCGAATTATTGTCTGCTGGTTATAAAACAGAAAGAGGATTTATGAAAAAAGGTGAAATTTACGAAGGTATTATAGAAAAAGTGGAATTTCCAAACAAAGGTTTTGTTTGGGTTGATGACCAGAAAGTAATTGTAAAAAACGGAATCCCGGGACAGAAAGTCCGGTTTATGATCAATAAGAAACGTTCCGGCCGGGCGGAAGGACGTCTTCTGGAGGTCCTGGAGAAATCTCCCCTGGAAACAAGAGAACCTGCCTGTCAGGAGTTTCCGGCATGCGGCGGCTGCATGTACCAGACCATGAGCTATGAGGCGCAGAAGGAGATGAAGGAGCGCCAGGTGAGAGAACTTCTGGATGGGGCAGTAAAAGAAAGTCTGGCTAAGATCGGGAAGAACGGTGATGGGACGGAAGAAGCTGAGGCTGCAGATCATTTATATCACTGGGATGGGATTTATGGCAGTCCTATTGAGTTTGGGTACCGCAATAAGATGGAGTTTTCCTTTGGGGATGAGTATAAGGATGGGCCGCTGTCCCTTGGACTTCACAAGAAGGGAAGCACTTACGATATCCTGAATACGGATGACTGTAAGCTTGTCCATCCGGATATGACGAAGATCCTGGTCTGCGTGCGGGAGTTTTTCCTGGAGCGTAATGCTAGCTTCTATAAAAAGCTGCAGCATGTGGGGTATCTTCGACATCTTCTTCTTCGAAGAGGCGTCACAAGTGGTGAGATCCTGGTCCATGTGGTAACCACCACCCAGGAAGAATATGATCTGGAGCCTCTGAAAGATCAGCTTCTTGCACTTCCGCTGGAAGGGAAGATCGTGGGGATCATGCACATTTTAAATGATTCTTTATCCGACGTGGTACAGAGCGACGAGACGAAGATCCTTTATGGAAAGGATTATTTCTATGAAGAACTCCTTGGACTGAAATTTAAGATCAGCACCTTTTCCTTTTTCCAGCCAAATTCCCTGGCTGCAGAGATCCTGTATTCCAAGGTGCGGGAATATGTAGGAGATACCAGGGATAAGGTAGTGTTTGATCTTTACAGCGGAACTGGCACCATTGCCCAGCTTGCGGCGTCCGTTGCCAGCGAGGTGATCGGTGTGGAGATCGTGGAAGACGCGGTAAAAGCCGCCAGAGAAAACGCTGCACTTAACGGCATTGATAACTGCCGTTTTATTGCCGGGGATGTGCTGAAGGTTCTGGACGAGGTGCCGGAGAAACCGGATATGATCATCCTTGATCCGCCCAGAGATGGCGTTCACCCCAAAGCCCTTCCAAAGATCCTGGCTTACGGCGTAGACCAGATCGTATACATTTCCTGCAAGGTTACAAGTCTTGTGAGAGACCTCCCGGCATTTTATGAGGCAGGATATGAGATGACCCACGCCTGTGCAGTGGATCAGTTCTGCCAGGGCGTTCATGTTGAGACGATTGTTCTTTTGTCCCAACATCGAGACAAGAGTACTCGTCTCGATGAACGCGGCAGTCGGCAAATCGAGATGCAAGCATCTCGGCTTGCCTCGTTGCTCGCGCAAAAACCAGATGACACGATAGAGAGCGACTTAGACTTAGATGAGTTGGATGCAACCAGTGCTGAGTTGAAGGCTCGTGATTAGATGGAATGGGTCAGATTGGTAAATGGTATTCGTAATATGGCAGAAGAGATTGTGTTAAAAGAATTGGTGTTCTAAAGCGTGGAAGGCTCCTTCGGGAGCTTTTTGCTGTTTATAAGATAAATTTTGTCGGAGATTTATTATAAAACATTGCTTTACAAGAAGAATAAAAAAGCATATAATTCTTTTATAATATATTTAATAAAAGAGGGTAAGAAAACGGAAAATAAAGATAAAAAAAATATAACAAGAAAAAGAATAATTAATTATGTGCTGAACAATCATATTACATCCAAGGCGGGAATCGCAAAAGATTTAAATTTGAGTATGCCGACTGTGTTAGCAAATGTGAATGACTTGTTAGAAAAAATGGTGTTGGAAGAAACTGGGGAATATGCTTCGACCGGTGGACGAAAGGCAAAAAGTATAGGGATTAATAAGTCATACTGTCATGCAATGGGAATTTTGATTACAGCGAATCATATAGAAATGGTATTAGTAAATCTTGGAGATGAGATTATAAAAAAAGATCGCATCCGTTTAAAATTTACGGCAGAATTATCCTATTGTACAGAAGTGGCACAAAAGGTCAAAACTTTTCTTGAAGGCGAATTAGCGAAGGATACGCTACTTGGGATTGGAGTGGCGATTCCGGGAATTATTGATCAGAAAGAACGGATCGTTTTAAAATCCCATGCTTTAGGTATAGAGAATTATAGTCTGCGCTTTTTAGAGCAGGCTTTGGAAATTCCAGTATATTTTGAAAACGATGCTAATGCTGCAATGCTTGCAGAAAAAAAGCAAAAGTATCCAAATGCGATATATCTGTCTTTGAACCACACCTTAGGAGGCGCATTCTGCATAGATGGAAAGCTGTTTCGAGGGCAGAACCAGAAAGCAGGTGAGTTTGGTCACATGATACTCGTTCCCGGTGGAAGAAAGTGTTATTGTGGTAAAGCAGGATGTGCAGATGCATATTGTGCTGCAAGTGTACTGACACAAGATAACAGGCAGTCACTGGATGCATTTATGGAAAAAATTGAAAGTGGTGATGAAAAAATTTTGCAGACATGGAATGAGTATCTGGATCATCTTGCTGTTTTGATATCAAATCTGCGGATGGCATATGATATGGATATCATACTAGGAGGTGATGTGGGAGGTGTATTGTCAGATTATATGATACCACTGGGAGAAAAAGTGATGGCATATAATGGCTTTGAGCATGATGTTTCATACTTAAAAAATTGTTCGTATAAGAAAGAAGCGTCGGCTGTTGGAGCCGCGAAATACTTTTTTACAAAACATATGGCAGAATTGTAAATTTTTTGAACGCAGATAAGCAGTCCACCGCATCTGGTGCGCAGGGCATCAAGCGTTGGGTAAGGGGATGTTCACTCTGTTGGAGTTAAAAGCTCCCACTGACAGGTTGCAAAGTGAATGCAGATGTCCGCTTTATATGTGTGAAAAACGAGAAGTTGTGTAAAATTAGAAAAAGATATTATAGTAAAAAACGGAAAGAAAACAGTAACTATGGTTTTCTTTCCGTTTTTTTGCGTGTTAATTGTAAAAAATATACAAAAAATGTATTTTGAAATTATGAAATATATAAAAATATGAAAAAACATATTGACAAATTGTGTTTACAGGGCAATAATGTAATTACTTTAATAAAATAATTTATAAAAGATAAAATAAAACAATATAAATAAGGAAGAAACAATTATGATAAAAAAGGAGAAAACAGTTATGTTACAGCAGGTAATGACAAATCCAGGAGAAATTATTTTCAGAGAGGTTCCGGTTCCGGAGGTAAAGGAAAATCAGGTGTTGGTAAAGATTATGAATATTGGTGTTTGTGGATCAGATATTCATGTTTATCATGGAAAACATCCGTTTACAAAATATCCGGTAACACAGGGACATGAGGTTTCCGGTGAGATTACAGAACTTGGAAAAAATGTCACAGAGTTTCATGTGGGACAGAAGGTGACGATAGAGCCTCAGGTATATTGTGGACATTGCTATCCATGTCGTCATGGAAAGTATAATCTCTGTGAGGAATTAAAAGTAATGGGATTTCAGACGACAGGAACAGCATCTGAGTATTTTGCAGTGGATGCATCTAAAGTAACACCTATTCCAGAAGATATGTCCTATGAAGAAGGAGCTATGATCGAACCTCTTGCTGTGGCAGTCCATGGTGTAAAACAGATGGGCGATGTGGCTGGCATGAATATTGCAGTCCTTGGAGCAGGACCGATTGGAAATCTCGTGGCACAGGCAGCAAAAGGAATGGGGGCAGCGAAAGTGATGATCACAGATATCAGTGATCTTAGACTGGCAAAGGCAAAAGAATGTGGAATTGATGTGTGTGTGAATACCCAAAATAAAGACTTCGGTGAGGCAATGATCGAAGCATTTGGACCGGATAAGGCAGATGTGATCTACGACTGTGCCGGAAACAATATCACAATGGGACAGGCAATTAAATATGCAAGAAAAGGAAGCACGATCGTACTGGTGGCTGTTTTTGCAGGAATGGCAGAAGTAGATCTTGCAGTGGCAAATGACCACGAACTTGACATTAAGAGCACGATGATGTACCGCCATGATGATTACATAGATGGAATCAGACTGGTAAATGAGGGTAAAGTTCATTTGAAACCGCTCATCTCAAAGACATTTGCTTTTAAAGATTATCTGAAGGCATACCAGTATATTGATGATAACCGCGAGACAACGATGAAAGTAATTATCAACGTCAGTGAAAAGTAAGGAGTTCGTATGGAAAATAAATATGGAATTGTCGGAGTTGCCCATGTCGGGCTTCCGACAAACGATTTGCAGAAAACAGTTGAGTTTTATAAGAGTCTTGGATTTGAAGTAATTATGCAGTCTTATAATGAAAAAGCAGGGGAAAAAGTGGCATTTTTACAGATAAAAAATTACTGTATAGAGACTTTTGAAAATGGGCAGGCGGCAATGTCAGACGGTGCGTACCAACATGTTGCACTTGATGTGGAAGACATTGAAAGTATGTATCAGAAAATCTGCAATGAAAAATACACAATTATTACAGACGGAATCGAAGAACTGCCATTTTGGGAAAATGGTGTGAAGTTTTTTATGATCAAGGGACCAAATGAGGAAAGAATAGAGTTCTGTCAGAAACTCTGATAAAAATAGGAGGGACATATGGGAAGCGAAAACAAAAATGGAAAAGTACCGCTGATCAGTAAGATTGCATATGGGTTTGGTGATGTCGGATGTAATTTTAGCTGGATGTTCGTCAGTAATTTTCTGATGATATTTTATACAGACGTGTTCGGAATCAGTATGGCGGCTGTGTCAGCACTTATGCTTTTTTCAAGATTTTGGGATGCGATCAATGATCCAATCGTCGGGGGACTTACGGATAAAACAAAATCGAGATGGGGACGGTACCGTCCATGGCTGTTAGTAGCGGCACCAATTACAGCGATTCTTCTTGTTATGACATTCTGGGCAAGACCCGACTGGCCGCAGAATGGAAAGATCATTTATATGGTAATTACATATTGTCTGCTGGTTTTGGGGTATACCTGTGTGAATATTCCATATGGAACCTTGTGTGGTGCTATGACACAGGATATTGATGAACGTGCAAAAATAAATACATCCCGTTCGGTTGCAGCGATGATTGCAATTGGTGTGTTAAATATTATCACAGTTCCACTGCTCAGCAAATTCGGCAGTCACAGTGCAAAGACAGGATATCTGACGGTGGCGGTCATATATGGATGTATTTTTACAGCCTGTCATTTCTTCTGCTTTGCGAAGACGAAAGAGGCAGTGATTACTCCGGAAAAAGAAAAAATTTCTGTAAAGATACAGTTGAAAGCAGTTATGCAGAACAGACCATATCTTCTTGCATTGGCAGGACAGATATTATTTGGATTTACATTGTATGGTAGAAACGCAGATATTCTGTATTATTTTACATATGTGGAAGGGAATGCCTCCTACTACACAACTTATTCGATGTGCATTATTATTCCTTCTATCATCGGGGCAGCCTGTTTTCAACCATTATTCCGCAAGTTGAATAACAAAGGAAGAACAGCATCTCTCTTTGCTTTATTTACAGGAATTTCCATGTTGTTTATGTTTTTCTTCAATGCCAAAGAATCACCAGCTATTTTTTATGCATTATCTGGTCTCACACAGTTTTTCTTCTCTGGATTTAATACCGCAATCTATGCAATTATTCCAGACTGTGTGGAATATGGGGAGTGGAAAACCGGACTTAGAAATGACGGTTTTCAGTATGCATTTATTTCACTTGGAAATAAAATCGGAATGGCAGTTGGAACAGCACTTTTAGCAGGATTACTTGGAAAATATGGTTATATTGCAAATCAGACACAAAATGCAATTGTACTTTCAATTATGAAACATGCATTTACGACGATTCCGGGTGTACTGTGGATTGTGACTGCGGTTGTATTATTTTTCTACCGGTTAAATAAAAAACGTTATAACGAGATTGTGGAGGAACTGAAAAATGGAAGAAAAAGTTGATATCGTGGCATTGGGAGAGTTGCTTCCTATGATCCAAATTATCGCTCATCTCTTTGGAAGAGCAAAGAGTATGCAGTGAAAAAAATGAGATCTGTCATAGAATTGGTAGATGTTATGAAGGTATCAGATGAAGAGAGTACTCTGTTGACAGAGGCGAAAAGTTATGAGCAGGCTACAGATCAACTCCTTGCCATGGGACCAAAGCTGGTTGCCATTACATTGTGAGAACAAAGCGTTCTTATGGCAACAAAAAGCAGAAAAGAAATCATCAAAGCATTTCAGACACATGCGGTCGACACGACTGGGGCAGGTGATTCATTCTGGGGAGGCGTAGATTCCAGCATGGAAGTATATTAAGTTTATGGTATTCTTACCATACGTTATCAGCTCCACGATCGTTGGATTTTTTGCAACACTGATATTTGACCCGAACCTGGGATTCCTGAATAACATTCTTGCAAAAATGGGAATGAGTGCGGGAGCATGGTTTGGAGACACCCACTGGGCATTTAAACTGTTGATGCTTATGGTACTCTGGCAAGGTTCTGGATCTGGTATTATGATCTTTTATTCAAACTTTATGGATATTTCTCAGGATGTTATGGAAGCGTGCCGTGTGGACGGCTGCAAAGAGTGGCAGAGATTCCTCTATGTACTTCTGCCGCTGTCTCTGCCATCCTGTGCATCGATTATTACCATGAGTACCATCTGGGCACTGGCAGTGTTTGACTTTCCGTTTATTTTGGGAGGAACCAACGGAGGTGTAAGTGGATGTTTGGATTTTGCAAATACAGTATTCTACCGATATACCTTTGGAAGTGGACTGAATGGAAAATCAGACCTGGGATTTGGTGCGGCAATCTGTATTGTGATGTTCCTGATCATGCTGATTGTAACCTTTATACAGAACAAAGTACTTTCGAAATTTGAGTATGACAATTAAGGAGGAAAATATAATGGCAAAAAAGCAAAAGCACAGGAAGTTTCCTCCAGCTCAGGAGTGCTTTCTACTAGCGGAAAAATAATACGCTATATAGTCAGCCTGATTCTGATCTTATTTACATTTTTTACAATTTTTGTAATTGGAGTAACGGTAATAGATTCTCTCAAAAGTCAGACGGATTTTGTTACAAACTTTATCGGGCTGCCGAAGAAAATTTCTTTTTCCAGCTATGCGGCAGTGTTCAACAATGATTTTCTCAGATATTTTATGAACAGTATGATTTTGACGGTATGTGGAACTGCAGGCTGTATCCTTCTTTCCTCTATGGCCGCTTACGGCATTGCCAGATATGAGTTTAAAGGAAAGAGACTTCTGTCCAGTTATTTTATGATTGGTATGATGGTTCCTGTTCAGGTAAGTATTCTGCCGCTGTTTCTGATCCTGAGAAAGATTGGGCTGCTGAACAACCTTCTGGGAATGATACTGATATATATTTCCGGAATTTCAATGTCCTGTCTGATCTTTCAGAAGTTTTTCCGGACAATTCCGACGGCAATCGAAGAGTCTGCAAGACTGGACGGCTGTCATGACCTGGTAGTATTTTTCAAAATCATTCTTCCAATCTGCAAACCGGTCATGTTTACTATGGCCTTAATAACTGCAATCGGACAGTGGAATGATTTCTATATGCCAATGGTATTGTTGGGAGACAAAAAAGTAACAACTCTGACTCTTGCGATTTACAGATATATCGGTCAGTTTACACGATATATGAGTGAATCCATGGTAGCAGTAGTAATTACGTTGATTCCAATTATTATATTTCCTGTTCTCTTCACAGATTGTAGAAGGACTGACAGGTGGAGCTGTAAAAGGCTGATAATGAAAATGGGCAGTGCAGAATGGGCATTGCCCATTTACTTTAACTGGTAAATATAGTTTAAGAAACAGGAGAACAAGAACTATGGCGGAGACAAAAACAAACTGGATCTGGATGAGAAACTGGACAGCAGAGGATAAAGAAGAAGCGGCACTTGTTCTGTTTCGAAAAGAAATTGATATCCAGAGGATGCCACAGAAGGGAATTATTCAGGTTTCAGCAGATTCAAGATATAAATTATATGTGAATGGACAACTGGCAGAAATCGGACCATGCAAAGGAGACAGACAGATCTGGTTTGCAGACAAGGTAAATCTGATGCCTTATCTGAAAAAAGGAAAAAACGTGCTGGCTGTTCGTGTGTTGAGATATCCAACGGTTCAGAATAAGGGCTGCTTCGGAATTTACCGGACGGAATTCCCGGGATTTTTTGCAGAAGGAAAAATTCTGGATGATGAAGGAAAAGAGTACAGTCTGGATGCCAGAGACGGATGGAAAGTAAGAAAAGATGAAAACTTTCACATTGTATCGGAGTCGGAACTGTTTGCACCACTTCAGATCCTGGAAAATACCAGGGGTGCACTCTGGCAGGCAGGATGGATGAATCCGGGATATGATACAGAAGGCTGGGAAGCACCTTACAGATATTCAGATATGAATCAGGCAGTTAGTCCGGGAAATCTGCAAAAAAGACCCATACCGTTTCTGTTTCGAAAAGAAAGCAGGTTTGGAGACGTTGTACAGACGCAGGATAAAATTATCTCAAAAGAAGAATGGCAGAAATTTCTGAACGGTGAACAGAGTATTCTGATTCCGCCGAATGCAAAAGTGTCAGTTGAAATCAGTGCAGGTGTAGAGAGAACCGCATATCTGCATCTGGCATTAGAACAGGGTGCAAAGGCGCAGATTTCTATTCTTCAGTCAGAAGGATATGTACTTGGAGGAGAACGAGGTGATCTGAAAGTTCCTGTAAAGGGAAACCGAGAAGATTACAAAGCAGGATTTCTTGCAGGATTTACAGACCACTATATATGTGCCGGATTCGGAACAAAAGAAAGTCCGGAAGTTTATGAACCATTCTGGTTTCGGACATTTCGTTTTATACGGTTTGAAATGAAAACTTATGAAGAACCACTGGTATTAAGAAACTTTACTTACACGGAAACAGGATATTCTTTGAACGTTCAGACAAAAGCAGATGCATCGGATGAACGCTTCAAAAAAATCTGGGAGATCAGTGAAAGGACATTACGCTGCTGTATGCATGAAACTTATGAAGACTGCCCGTTTTATGAACAGCTGCAGTATGCTATGGATATAAGAGCACAGATTCTGTATACTTATGCAATTTCTGCTGATGACCGACTTGCCAGAAAATGTATGGAAGATTTCAGAAGGTCACAGAGGTATGATGGTTTGTTAAACTGTGCTGCACCAAGGTACGATGCCAGTGTAATACCGGGATTTTCTATTTACTATATCCTGATGCTGTATGACCATATGATGTACTTTGGAGATAAGGAATTACTGGAGAACCATATGCCGACGGTGGAAGGGATTCTGCAGTTCTTCCATCGAAACAGGAATTCAAAAGGATATGTGGAAAAAATTGGAGGACTTAATGGAAAGGCACGCTTCTGGTCTTTTATTGACTGGGCTGTGGAGTGGGAAAATACAACTGGAATACCACCTGCAGTACTGAAAGGACCTGTAACGATGGAGAGTCTTCTGTACATTCTGGGACTTCAGAAAGCTGCGAAGATAGCGGAGTATCTGGACCGAAAAGAACAAAGTGCACTTTTGATGCAAAGAGCAGAACAGGTGCAGGAGGCGGTGAGAACATTCTGCACAGGAAAAGATGGAATGTTACAGGATGGACCGGGAATTGAGGAGTACAGCCAGCACACACAGGTGTTTGCTGTTCTGACAGACACGGTTGCAGGTGAGCAGGCGAAAGAGAATCTCAGAAAGACAATTCTTTATAAGGAAAAATATTCACAGTGTTCTGTTGCTATGGTATACTATTTATTTAGAGCACTGGAAAAAACAGGAATGTATGAATTGACAGAATCTTACTGGAATATCTGGCAGAGGATGATTGATAAGTATACAACAACTTGCGTAGAAGATGAAGTACAGGAACGAAGTGAATGCCATGCGTGGGGTGCACTGATCCTGTATGAACTTCCATCGGTGATTCTTGGAATTCGCCCGTCAGCACCGGGATATGAAAAGATGGAAGTAAAACCGGTGCCTGGATATCTGAAATCAGCCAGAGGACAGGTGATCACTCCGAAAGGAATGGTTAATGTAGAATGGTACAGAGAGAATAAAGAAATTCATATAAAGCTGGAAACGTCCGAAGGAAAAGTAGAAAAAGAGATGGAGGTACAGGAATGAAACTGAAATATTATGCAAAATCACCTGTGTTTGGCAGAGAGAGAAATTTTGAGCAGACGATTGAAATGACTGAAGATATTCGTGGTATTGAGAGTCAGGTAGTGAATATTTATCCAGAGCTGAGCTATGAAACGTTTGAGGGATTTGGAGGTGCAGTCACAGAAGCAGCAGGATATATCTATTCGCTGATGAATGATGAACAGAAAAAGAAAGTAATAGAAACGTATTTCTCTCCGGAAAAAATGAACTATCGTCTGGTACGTGTGCACATGGACAGTTGTGATTTTTCGCTTGGTCTTTATGAAGCAATGTCAAATTCGGAGGATACGGAACTGAAAAGTTTCTCTTTTGAGCGGACAGAAAAATATATTCTTCCAATGCTTGAAGATGCGAAGAAAACAGCAGGAGAAAATCTGAAACTGATGCTGACTCCATGGTCACCGCCTGCTTTTATGAAAACAAATGGGAAACGTACAGGAGGCGGAAAACTGAAACCAGAATACCGGAAACTCTGGGCTGAATATATTTGCCGGTATATAAGGGAATTCCAGAACAGAGGATTTGAGGTGCAGCGCATTTCTATTCAGAATGAACCAAAGGCAGTACAGACATGGGATTCTTGTCTGTTTACTGCAGAAGAAGAAAAGAGTTTCCTTCGGGATTTCCTTTATCCGACAATGAAATCTCATGGATTTGAGAACATAGAAGTGTTTATCTGGGATCATAATAAAGAGAGAATTTATGAGAGGGTCAGAGATACTGTGGATGAAGAGACCAGAGAAATGGTAAGCGGAGCTGCTTTTCACTGGTACAGCGGAGATCACTTTGAGGGTCTGGAACTGGTACGTCGCCTGTATCCGGAACTGAAGCTTATCATGTCAGAGAGCTGCCTGGAATATAGTATTTTCGATGAGAAAAATATCGAAAGTGTAACAAATAAATTATGCCATGAAATTATCGGAGATCTGAATCATGGAATGTGTGCTTTCTATGACTGGAATCTTCTGCTGGACGAAAAGGGTGGACCGAACCATGTAGGAAATTACTGTCATGCTCCGTTTTTATACGACGTTGAAAAGAAGAAACTGCTTCCGCAGAAAACACAGGAACAGTATGAGATGTTTTCACATTTTATCTGTCCGGGATCAGTACGTGTTCAGACTACAAAATTTACAGAACAGATAGACACAGTGGCATATCGAACTCCAGATGGCAGAATTGTCCTGATTCTGCTGAACAAAGGAAAAGAACTGGAGGCTGTGAATATACGACTTGGAAAAATGGTGGGAAGTTTACTTCTTCCGGCAGGAATACTGGCAGCGTGTGAGATAGAAATGTAAGAAAATACTTTGAAACATGTGGAAATGGGTGCTAACATAAGAGTACCCGGGACTTCTGGTGTTTCAGGGTATGTTTATTTTGGAAAAGGACGTAATATTATGAACATAGGGCTTCTTCTGAAGCAGGACAGTCACCTTGCTATTGCGGGCTCAGTCAAAGCAAGAGGAGGTATTTATGAAGTACTGAAGCATACAGAAGATATTTTCCTGGAACCAAGTGCATGTGCAGCTTTCCAGGGACCGATCAGGCTGAATCAGGAAGAAACCGTAAAAGAATACCTGAAAGCCCAGGGACTTGTTGAAAAAAATGGAAAATGCCATACATATTGCACGGGCAACAGGTGGAAGTCTTGTGCCGGAAGAAATCCCTCCGCAGCAGCTGGCGCTGTTTGCGGAAGAGATCATCTTCCCGTTGTTTCTATATCGTGGTATTATTCAGCTTTTATCTCTCCATCATACTGATAGACTCAATTCCGACACTTCCGCCGCGGACAACTTCGATATGCTTGAACTCTTCTTTGATAAGCTTGATGACCGCGTCATTTTTGGTTGCGGTCTGGACGAATTCCAGAAGGAGGCTGTCTTTTCCATAGTCGATGACACGTGCCTTGAAAGTCTCAGCAATCTGGAAAAGTTCTACTTTATCTTCCGGGGAGCAGCCCTTTACCTTGATGTAAAGGATCTCCTTCATTCGAACGAACACGTCTGTAAAATCAATAACCTTGATCACCTCGATCATACGGTTCAGCTGTTTTTTGATCTGCTCAAAGGTTTCATCATCGCTGACTGTGGCGATGGTCATTCTGGAAACTGTTGGGTCCTCCGTGGTTCCAACTGTAAGACTGTCCAGGTTATAGGACTTTCCGGAGAAAAGACCGGAAATCTTGGAAAGAACACCGACCTGGTTTTCAACGTAGAGAGAGATCCATCTTTTTTTCATTCCTTTATCCATCATTCATTCCTCCTAACAATCCATGATCAGATCAGCCAGGGTGCCGCCCGGCTTGACCATCGGGTAAACCATTTCCTCCGGATCAATGATAAATTCGATGATCGTAGGAGTTTTTGTATTCTTCTTAGCCTCTTCGAAAGCAGCCGCAATCTGATCCTTCTCAGTTACGCGGATACCCTTTGCCCCATAGCTCTCTGCGAGACGGATGAAATCCGGTGTGTATTCCGGATATTCCTGACCGCCTGTGCGGCGGGAGAGCGCACCGGCCTTCAGATTTGTCATGGCGTAACGTTTTCCGTAGAAAAGCTTCTGCCACTGGCGGACCATTCCGAGATATTCATTATTAAAGATACAGCAGATGATCGGAAGCTCCTCCAGAACTGCGGTAGCCAGCTCCTGAATGTTCATTTGCATGCCGCCGTCACCGGAAACGGAGATGACCGGTGTATCCGGATTACCGATCTTGGCACCGATAGCACCTGGAAGGCCGTAACCCATGGTTCCAAGTCCGCCGGACATGATCAGCTGACGGTTCTCGGTGATGTCTGCATACTGGCTCACCAGCATCTGATGCTGACCTACATCGGTAACAAGAATGGCCTTGTCAAACTGGCGGTTGATCTCGCCGATGATATCCAGCGGTCCCATAATACCACGGTCTTTCATGGTAAGAGGATGCTCTTCCTTCCATTCCTGGATCTGCTTCAGCCATTTGCCGGTATTACAGTCCTGGACATATTCATTCATTTTTGTTATTGCCTCTTTTGCATCGGCAACGATGGGGATGTCTACATGGATATTTCTGGAAATGGAAGCGGTGTCAATATCGATGTGGACGATCTGTGCATGTGGGGCAAATTCATGGAGCTTGCCTGTGATACGGTCGTTAAAACGGGTTCCGATGGAAAACAGAAGATCGCATTCATTCACGGCCATATTTGCGGCATAAGCGCCGTGCATACCGAGATTTCCGATAAACAGAGGGTTCTTTGTGGAAATGGCGCCACGTCCCATAACGGTTGTGACAACCGGGATCTGAGTTTTCTCAACAACCTGGGTGAAAATCTCCTGCGCGCGGGAAATGATCACACCGCCGCCAGCAAGAAACAGAGGTTTTTTGGCCTTCTGCAGCATTTTGAGGGCACGCTTCAGCTGTCCGATATGCACGCTGGTGTTAGGCTTGTAGCCGCGGATATTGACGGTCTTTGGATACTCAGCACTTCCCAGCTCGGCCATTACATCCTTTGGAAGGTCGATGAGAACCGGGCCTGGGCGTCCGGTGCGTGCGATATAGAAGGCTTCCTTGATGATACGTCCAAGATCCTCACGGTTGCGGACGGTAACACCGTATTTTGTGATGCTTCTGGTGATTCCGACAATATCAACCTCCTGGAACGCATCGTTTCCGATGAGGTGACGGGCAACCTGTCCGGTAAAGCATACAAGCGGAACGCTGTCATAGTTGGCAGTTGCAAGGCCTGTAACAAGGTTGGTAGCTCCGGGACCGCTGGTAACGAGACATACGCCAACCTTTCCGGTAGTTCTGGCATAGGCATCTGCTTCGTGTACAAGGGCCTGCTCGTGACGTGGCAGGATGATGTCAATGCCGCTCTGTTTATATAATTCATCGCTGATATCGATGGTGCAGGCACCAGGATAGCCGAACAGAACATCAACGCCTTCTTCTTTTAAGGCTTTTACAAGCAATTTGTTTCCGGAAATCTGTTTCATGAATTGGTTCCCTCCTTTGATGATGTGAAAAGTTAAGCAGATAAGGGCTGCCGCGAGAAATTTTTCCAATAAAAAAGTCCCGGCATATCGGATAAAATATGCTCAGGACGGATGATTCCGCGGTACCACCTGTTTTCAGAGGTAAAACTCTGCTCTCTGCCAGTACAAAATTATACTGCCTCCCTGTAACGTGGGAATGACGATGAAGCCTACTGCATGAAGATCCATGGTTCAGTCCACTGCTCGAGGGCTACTTCCACAGTTCAGTCACGAAGATTCTCACCGGCCATCTTCTCTCTGTGCATCCGGAGACTGTGTACTACTCCCTGTCATTGCATTTAGTAAATATGAATAAAAATTTTCTATCATTATAATATAAAATATCGGAACTGTCAATCAAAAATCCTGATGGCTCAACGGGTGAGCCGGGGATTACGATAACAGTTCCGATATGGATGATATTAAGTATTAAATATTTTTTCGGTACATCAGCTGTTTATTGTTACGGAGCTGGAGTCTGCTTGCTCAGGATTCGGTATTATTCCGTGTTTCAGGATCTTTTTCCGGAAGGTAGACATGCACTTTCTCGATACGGTTTTTATCCAGCTTTTCTACGATCAGACGGATTCCGTCCTCTGTGATCACTTCGTCACCGGCAACAGGCAGACGATCCAGATGTTCGATGATAAATCCACCCAGGGAATCATAATCCTCGGAATCCAGTTCCGTATCCAGATGATCATTTACGTCATCCAGATGCATGGAACCTTCGATGATATATTCCCGGTCGGAAATCTTCTGGACAAGCTCGTCCTCCTTCTCATCGTATTCGTCATGGATCTCACCCACGATCTCCTCCAGGATATCCTCCAGTGTGATCAGTCCGGCCATATCACCGTATTCATCCAGTACAATGGCAATGTTGAAGGTGGAGTCCTTCATTTCCACAAGAAGATCGGAAATGCTTTTTGTTTCGTAAGTGAAATGCGGCTTCCGGAGGAAATGATCGATAACAAATTCCTCATTTTTGTCGTAAAGAAGAAGATCCTTCATGTTGATGATTCCCACAATGTTGTTCTGGCTGTCCTTATAAACCGGCAGACGCGTGAACTTATCCTCGCGGAAAATATCGATCAGCTCATCATAGGTGGATTCCACATCCGCAAAGGTAACATGTACTCTTGGAACCATGATATCCTTGGCTGTGGCATCTCCAAGATCAAACACATTGTAGATCATTTCTTTTTCGTCGGATTCAATGACACCGTCCTCATGGCTGACGTCCACGATAGTACGAAGCTCCTCCTCGGTCATGGCCTTGCTGGCTGCATCCGGATCCACACGCATCAGGCGCATCACACCTCTTGAAAAGAGATTGATGATGAAGATCACCGGTGTCATGATAGTCATAAGAAATTTAAAGACCGGGATATAGCGGAGGGTGATCTTTTCAGAGTTAATGGTTGCGTAGTTCTTGGGGGTAATTTCACCGAAGATCAGGATCAGAACCGTCAGGATCACCGTCACGATGCTGACCATATATCCGCCAAAGCTGTATGCAAGTGTGGTTGCAAGGGAAGAAGCTGAAATGTTCACAATGTTGTTTCCGATGAGAATCGCACTGAGAAGCTTGGGCGTTTGGTTCTCCAGGATATCGAGAGCCATGGCTGCACGCTTGTTTCCCTCGTCTGCAAGAGAGCGGAGACGGATCTTGTTTACCGACATCAGCGCGGTTTCGTTAGATGAGAAAAAGGCTGACAATGCCAGCAGAATAAGTAATATGATTATCTGGTAAGTGTCGCTGGGGTCCACTTTCAATATTCACTCCTTTAAAAATAAGATTATTTGGTTAAAAATATACAGATACTCCCACATTATATACGTTTTACTGGATTTTGGCAAGAGCCGGACCGGTACAGCGCATATAGATATTTGGAGATGATTATTTTGGAGGATATTTCTCTGATACAGAGATCCGGGACATCCCTTCAAAATATATCGGCTCTGTTATTGATCTGGAAGCTCTTACAAAAATATCCAGGCAGCTGGATGTTTCCATGGGAGATATGATGGGAATGATGTATGGATTTTCCGTGATCATTTTCCTGGTGGTGATCTATCTGCTTTCCAAGGTCATCATCGAAAAAAATGCCCAGTCGATTTCCATGACCAAGATCCTGGGCTATACAAATGGTGAGATCAGCCGTTTGTATATACTTTCCACATCACTTGTGGTGGTGTTCTGCCTGCTGTTAAGCCTTCCGGTTGAACGGCAGATCATGGAAGTGCTGTTCCGCGAGATGATGCTTTCCAGTATTTCGGGATGGATCACCATGTGGGTGGATCCCATGATCTATGTGAAAATGACAGCGATCGGAATCGCAGCCTATGCAGTGGTAGCAGTGCTGGAATTCCGGAGGATCCGTCATGTGCCCATGGATGAAGCACTGAAAAATGTGGAATAATATGTGACATCTGTATATATATCCGGAAAAATAATTCAGGATATCCGAAAATTTTACAGAATATGCAACAGGATCAGGAGTATGTGTGGTTTAACTGAATGCGGATGCTTTTATCTGCTTGAACAGTTGTCTGTGAATAACCACATATACTCCTTAAATATTCATAAATTTTCCGGAATACTGGAAATATTACTACAAACTTGTTATAATAATCCCATACTTCCCGTTGGAGGGAATAATTCAAACAGGAAATCAGGTGAGGAACATGGCAGGCAGAAAGAAGGATCCGCTGTATAAAAGCTTCGGATATGCGTTTCAGGGGATTTTTACCTGCATCCGCAAGGAAAGAAATATGAAGATCCACTGTATGGTGGCAGCGCTTGTGGTGATCGCAGGACTGATCCTTGGGATTTCCGTGACAGAGTGGTGCATCTGCCTAGGGCTGTTCGGAATGGTGATGGCGCTTGAGCTGGTGAATACGGCAGTGGAAGCTGTTGTGGATCTGGTCACAGAGGAACGTCACCCATTGGCAAAGATCGCCAAGGACACAGCGGCCGGAGCAGTACTGATCGCAGCGATCATGGCAGCGATCGTCGGACTGATCATTTTTGTTCCCAAGGGACTTGCTTTTCTGGGAATATGACAGGAACAGAAAACTTTTGTTTCAGGATAGGGTCTGGTGTCGGACTGTGGTGTGATGGTCCGGCAGCTGCCGGTTTCAGGAAAGGAGAAAATATTATGGAATTAGGTGAAGGACTGAAGAAAATTTTACTGGTGGGTATTGGTACAGCAGCAGTGACAGCAGAGAAATCCAAAGAAATCCTGGATGAACTGGTAAAAAAGGGTGAGCTTACGGTTGAACAGGGTAAGGTTCTTAATCAGGAGCTGAAGCATAACATCAAATCAACAGTTAAGACAGCTGCTGATTCTGTAAAGGAATCTGCAGCCAGAAAGAATGATCAGGAAGAACTGAAGGCAACGATTTCCAGGCTGACACCGGAGCAGCTGGCTGCTGTGAAGGCGCAGATCGAGCGCATGCAGGCCGAGGCTGCTGAGGAGAAAGCCGAGACAGCAGAAGAACCGGCAGAGGAAGCTGTACAGGAAGCTTCTGCGGAAACAGAAAATGCAGAAGATACCGGGAGCGAAGAACAGGCAGCAGAGTAACCGACTGCGGATCGCAAATATCCGCTTGACTAAACGACAACGCAGACGAAGCAGTAAATGGAGAAATTTATGGGCAGAGAAGAAAAGGAGAAAAAAGAGAAAGGCGGATATGGAGAGCGGCTGAGAGAGATTACAGCCGTTTTGAAAAAGCATGCCATTACCCGTGGTGTTTCTCCTGAGAAGCTCCGGCTCATACTGGAAGATCTGGGCCCAACTTATATTAAGTTGGGTCAGATCATGTCTCTTCGTTCCGATATTCTGCCGAAACGCTACTGTGACGAGCTGATGAAGCTCTGCTCAGAGGTACCGCCGATGCCTTTTTCCCAGGTAATCGAGGTACTGGAAGAGTCCATGGGCTGTCCGTGGCAGGCAGAATTTCAGTATATTGAGCAGAAACCTCTGGGAGCAGCATCGATTGCCCAGGTGCATCGGGCCACGCTGAAAACAGGTGAAGAGGTTGTGATCAAGGTTCAGCGAAAAGGAATCTATGAGACCATGGCCAGGGATATCGGCCTGATGCATAAAGCAGTGCGCCTGATGCCGCCGGTGAGCATTAAGGGCATGGTGGATCTGAACATGGTTTTAAGTGAACTGTGGACTGTGACTCAGGAGGAGATGAATTTCCTGACGGAAGCTGCAAATATGGCGGAATTTGCAAAAAAGAACAAAGATGTGGCTTTCGTTAAAGTACCGATTCTCTACCGTGAGTATATTTCGCCGCATATTCTTGTGATGGAATATATTGACGGTTTTGCTGTCAATGACAAGGCTGCGCTTCTGGCCAATGGTTATGATCTTAATGAGGTTGGAACGAAATATGTGGATAATTTCATCAAACAGGTGATGGAGGATGGCTTTTTCCATGCGGATCCACATCCGGGAAACGTGCGGATCCAGGATGGAAAGATTGTCTGGATCGATATGGGAATGATGGGACGGCTTACAGAGCACGATCGTCAGCTGATCGCAGAAGCTATTGAAGGGGTTGCCATGAACAACATCGGCAAGATCCAGGATGCAGTCCTGGCTCTTGGGGAGTTTAAAGGCAAACCGGATTCCAGCAAGCTTTATGAGGATATCCGCGGACTTATGGAGAAATATGGTACTGCGGATATGGGAAATATTGATGTGGCAGAGGTAATGGTGGACCTGATGGAGGTCATGAAAGAAAATAAGATCATGATGCCTCACGGACTGACCATGCTTGCGAGAGGACTGACTCATGTGGAGGGGGTTCTGGCTGAGATATGTCCGGACATCAATATGACACAGATTGCCGCAGCAAGGCTCAAGGAGCAGTTGTTCAGCAACGGGAACTGGAAGCGTGAGATAAAAAAAGAAGGAAAAAATCTTGCCTGGTCCCTGAAACGTGCAGTGGATATTCCTTCTCTGGCAGCAGATTTTCTTCAGGGCTGTATGAAAGGGCAGACAAAGATCAATCTGGATCTTCATGCCTCGGATGATCTGGCGTGGCTTTTGCGGCGGCTGGTGCGGAATATTGTGATGGGGCTGTGGGTGATGGCACTTCTGATCAGTTCCAGCATTATCTGTACTACGGATATGAAACCAAAGCTGTGGGGGATTCCGGCGTTGGGCGCCTTTGGTTATGTGTTTGCTTTTATTATTGTTTTGTATGTGTTTATCAAGCATTTCTTTTCCGGAAAATAAAAGACGGAGATCATTTGCAGAGTCTGCGGGATGGTTTCCGTCTTTTTTTGCTGTTATGGAATTGTTTCGGTCTGCTGTTATAACTGCGATTAGGAGCTATCATCTTCCGACCAGCTGGTAAAGGACGGAGTGCGGGTGTCTGGTCAGGTGTAGATGGTTCCGCTGTAGGCTTTGCGGAATTCCTTTGGGGTGTAGCCGGTTCCCTGGCGGAAGTAGTTGCAGAAGGAGGGAGCGTCCCGGAAGCCGCAGGAGAGAGCTGCTTCTGTGATGGTGCAGGAGGAGGAGCAGAGAAGCTGGGTTGCCATCTGGAGGCGGTGTTTCAGGAGATATTGTTTTGGGGAGGTGTTTTCATGTTCCATGAAGATTCGGTAAAGATAGGAACGGTCGATTCCTACGTAGTGTGCCACGTCTGAAATCTGGATGGGGTAGGCATAGTTGTTTCTAATGTATTCGGAGGCTTTCTGAAAGTACAGGTTTGAGATGTCGGTCCTGCTTTCGGAGGGCTTTTTTTGCATGTCGGATAATATCAGGAGGAGGTTTCCTGTGGAGGCAAGGTCGTTTCCATTGTTTTCGGAAAAGGTGTCAAGTAGGCTTTGCATGTGGGTGAGTAGGCTGTTTTGCCGGGAGGGTGTTTCCGGGGTGAAGATGGGGGTGTCGGAAAATACGGTTTGCTTCAGGATTTCTTTGCAGACGGAGCCGTCAAAGCCTGCCCAGGCATAGCTCCAGGGGTAGGAGGTGTCGGCGCGGTAGTAGATGGAGTCCATGGGGCGGATGAGAAAGGCGTCGCCTGCTTTCAGATGGTAGGTGTGGCCGCTGCACTGGTAGATGCCTTTGCCGTGGAAGATCACGTGGAGAAGGTAGTGTGGGCGCATGGCCGGGCCGAAGGAGTGGTTCGGGCCGCAGTCTTCCTGGCCGCAGAAGTAGACGGAGAGGGTGTGCTGTGGGTTGGGTTCTTTTTTCATTTGGTTGGGCCTCCTGTTTTTTGTTATGCAGCAAAAACTAAATGTAATTTTGGGTTACAAAATGGGGTGGATGTTGTATGAGATGATTATACAATATTGGGGTGGGGAGGGCAATGGAAAAGGGGGAAAGGGGGAAAGGGGACGCCCGTGAGGCGTGTGCTGTCTGTCACCGGGGCTTCGTCGGGGGCTGGCTTCTAAGGCGCCGGAATTCTGCTAAAACCGCTTCAAAAATTCTCGAACTCGCGTCTGAAGCCGCTCAGACAGCGAGAATTTTTGAAGCAACGCAGATTTCCGGCGCCTAAGAAGCAGCTCCCCTCCTGCAGAGTCCGGTGACAGACAGCACACGCCTCACGGGCTGGCTTTTCAGGGCGGAAGGGATAGAGTGGCGATGGCGGGAGGGATTACAGGTAAGGAGGGAGCAGATAGGAAAATGAGTAGACGGAGTGGGAATTTGGTTCAGAGTGGGAAGTGAGGTGGTTTCCCGGGAGTTGGATGGGTCATCAGCGCTGCGCTGGATGACTGGGACGAAAGGCTGAGTTTCCCTGTGGCCTGCCGGGGAAGAATGGGTCGAGGCGCTTCGCTGTCGACTTGGAGGTGAGTTGTTGTGGTAATGTATTGGCGCTGGGGCGAGATGTGATATTGATATTGTAGAATACATCGGCATCCTCATCGGCATAGCGCAGCATTATCAATACCGTAGAATACATCGGCATCCTCATCGGCATAGCGCAGCATCATCAATACCGTAGAATACATCGCCGTGCCAATACACTAACACATTCCCACAGCGTACGACAATATAGCGTGCCCGGAAAGGGGGAGCGCGAGGGGGAAAAACGGGCCAATGCCATTTAGATAGAACATTTTGTAGATGATTCTTTATGTTACATTCTGTAATGTTTTGATATTTGGAGTGC